>JAKMFF010000105.1 GCA_022425585.1 Candidatus Poseidoniaceae archaeon | reverse complement strand
GTCTTAGCCATGCAAACCGGGAGGTTCCCGTAGCCCCAAGAGATGATTTTGTCCAGTTGTTTCTTGGCTTTTGGCTCAATTATCACATCTTTTGCTTTGTACATTCGTGTTGCTATAGCTTGCATCTTGTCGATTATCGGTGCATCATCGAGGAATAATGGGGTAAACGGTCTGCCTGCAGCAACATGGTCTTGAACGGCTTTTACAACTGCATTTGCTAAGTCTTGACCTCCAGCACCGCCCTTAGAATGAACCTCGGTAACTGTAACTTCTCTAGCGCCACTTGCATGGGCGGCATCAGTTAGTACGGCAATCTCAGCATCGGTGTCTGAGGTGAATCGGTTAATTGAGACAATAACAGGAACTCCAAAACCTGCCATATTTCTGATATGTCGGTCGAGATTTGTTGCTGCCCCGATATTAACGGCTTCGACATTTTCAGTTTCTAATTCGTCTTTTGTTGGTCGATAACCACCGCGACTGCCAAATGCACCGCCGTGTAATTTCATTGATCTGATTGTGACATTCATGACCACACAATCAGGTGCTTTACCGGAAGTTGCCGCTTTGATGTGCATGAATTTTTCAGCACCCATGTCTGAGCCAAATCCTGCTTCAGTAACAACGATGTCAGCAGCACCAAGAGCAACTTTGTCAGCAATTATGCTTGAATTTCCGTGAGCGATATTAGCGAATGGACCACCGTGAATAAATGCAGGATTACCTTCCAAGGTTTGTACTAGATTTGGTAAGAATGCATTGCGGAGTAGCAAGGCCATGGACCCTTGCGCCTCCAAATCGGTAACTTTGACTGGATTTCCATCAACAGATTGTCCAATGACAATATCACCAAGCCGCTTTTTCAGATTTGCATAGTCTGAGGCTAATACTAGAATTGCCATTACCTCGCTTGCTGCGGTAATATCAAACCGGTCTTGTCTAAGCTGCCCGTTGGCTGGACCGCCCATGCCAATAACAACGTCTCTGAGGGCTCGATCATTCATGTCAACAACTCTTGGCCAACTAACTCTTGTTGGGTCAATACGGCATTCATTGCCCTGCTTGATATGGTTGTCAATAAGTGCAGAAAGTAGGTTGTGTGCAGATGTGACTGCATGTAAATCTCCCGTAAAGTGTAGATTGATATCTTCCATTGGCAGTACTTGCGAGTATCCACCGCCAGCAGCACCCCCTTTGATACCAAAGACAGGGCCCATTGATGGTTCACGAATAACACAGGTTGCGGATTGCCCTATTTGGCAAAGTGCTTGAGTGAGTCCAATTGTTGTAACAGTTTTACCTTCACCAAATGGTGTAGGGTTGACTGAAGTAACCAAAACTAGACTGCCTTGGGGTTTATTGAATCGAGATTTTAGGGCTTCCCAAGTGATTTTGGCAACACTTTTTCCCATTGGAGTTATCTCTGTAGAAGAGATTCCAAGTTTCCAAGCAATTGCTTCGATTGGCTCTAGAGTTGCAGCATTGGCAATCTCGAGGTCTGTAGGCATAAGTTGATTGCATGTGCTTTAGTCTTTGAAACTCACGGTCTAAACTGAAGTGCATAAGGTGATTAAGCAACCTTTGTCAAAAGGCCGTCATTCACTCTTCTTTCATGCTACCTAAGTAGTCTGGCAAGTCGACACCAGCCATCTTGGCCACATCGTGCACAGGTGGTAGTGATTTGATTAGTGATGAAACGAAGTTAGCAGTGCTGCCACCTTCGCCACCGTTACCGTTGCCTGAATCCCATACAGTGATCTTGTCAATCTTCAAGTTAGAAATTGCTTCAGTTTGTCGAGCAACGATATGTTCAATCTTTTCTACCATGAGGAGGGTAGCAGCGGCTTTAGCATCTCCACCAGCACTCTTGACTAGAGCTTGGTAACCAGCAGCTTTTGCTTCTAGAACCGCCTTGGTTCCTTCAGCCTCAGCATTGTAGCGTGCAAGGATAGCGTCTGCTTCACCTCTAGCGATTCTTCGTTGGCGTTCTGCTTCTGCTTCCGATGCAATCTCTACTTG
>JAKMFF010000082.1 GCA_022425585.1 Candidatus Poseidoniaceae archaeon | reverse complement strand
ATCACAAAAAAGCGAGTTACACCGAGTAACAAACGAAAGAAAAAGCAGCCTAGAAAATAATCATGGGCGGTTAGTCCAAGGCATCAAGAATGCTTTAGCAACTTGAGCGCCAACTGTTGGATTTTCCTTTAGTCTTCGAATACTATATTCATACCATTTTTCACCATATGGAATGTATACCCTCGTTCTGTGCCCTTGTGCAGCAAGTTTTCTCCTCAACGGACCTCTTACGCCCAGCAACATCTGAAATTCATAGCCGGGGCCCTTACCATTTCTGGCCGGACCCGAGTTTTCTCTGGGATCTTCAATCCCTGGCCCCATACCGTAAGATTTCAATGCCGACAAAGCATGGTCAATGACTGGTTTATCATGGGATGCAACGGCACAGTAAGCACCTGCCGCCAACATCTTATCGATACTAGCATTGGTGGCACTCACAATCTCGCTATATCCAGTGTGAGCGATTTCCTCTGGTTCTAGATAGATTCCTTTGCATATACGATAATCTGCAGCACCACCTAATTTCTGTTCTAGATAATCAATATCATCCAAGGTTCTAAACAACCGCCCTTGGTAAACAGTTCCAACATTGGTTAGTCCTTCATCGTGCAAATTGACAACCACATCAATTGTGTCTTGAGTGACTCGGTGGTCTTCCATATCTAATCGGACAAACATATCGTGTTTACCCGCCATTTCGACAAGGTTCCTGATATTTCGATAACCTTTCTCAGCATCAATAAGTAAACCAAAAGCAGTTGGTTTTATACTCAAGTTGGAATCCAAATTATGCTTGATAATTTCTTCAATTAATCTAGCATATTCATCATAGAAATATTGGGCCTCGTCCATTGTCGAGATTTCTTCCCCTAGAACATCTACAGTAAAGCAAGCATTCTCCTTACTCAGTCGTTGCATTACCCTTATCGCTTCGTCTATGTTGTTACCAGCAACATAACGCCTAGAAACCCAACCAACAAACCACTTAGGCATACGGATTGTCATACCAACTACGAGTTTAGAAAACCAGCCAGTCATAGCAACCCCATCTAGTGGTCTGTAAGGGGATTCATGAGGCTTGTGATTAATTGTCTAGCATCTCTAATATCTGCTTGGTTGTAAGTAATGGAATCTCCACCGCTGCCAAATGGTCACGGATGGCTTGTCTTTGCCATCCTCGAAATGCTTTCTTATCCATCGAGCATATGATGTTGCCATTTGGAAAAGCCTTCCTGGTAGCATCTAATGCGGAATCTATTGACTGCTTCCAAGTACCACCAGGCAGAATACTTTCATCTTCTGACTTCTCGAAAGGCAAGGCATAGGTTGCCAACATATGGCCTAACCAAATGCCATCCATCGACGCTAATTTATTTGCTCTAGGAGCATAGTGACCGCCCCCAAGAGTAACCAGAACTAATTCTCCTGCATTTTCGTTACCATCCCACAACCCTACATTTTTGCCGCTAGTAAATCCCATACCATCACTGATTATACTGGCTAGTAACTCTGCAGCACCTTCATGAGGCCAGGTTTCCTCTGTAGAGCCGATTTCAATAAATAATGCAGGAACTTCTAACCATGGACCATGGTGAGTTACTTCCAAAGTCAACTCAAATTGATTAGCTAAATCAGTTCCCTCGACATAATTTTGTAACATTTTCCACCATGATGATAGTCTAGTTGAGGGAGGTGCTGCATAGCCAGATTTACCGCCAAATTTTGGCTGCTCATCTTTTATTAGATGTGGAACACCAATCGGGTGCAAAGTCAAGGAAGGTTTGCCACTTGCTGCGGCGTGCCTAGATGGGAAAATAACCTCTGACACCAACTCTCCAGTTTGCTTATACCATCGTTTATCGATATCATCTTCAAACAAGATACCACTTTCAAACATCCACATTCGCACATCGTTATATCGGTAAGCAGATTTACCTTCTACTGCACCTATATCCTCCCAATTGAATTTAGCAAGCAAATATTTTGCTTGGTTGTATGACGCAATATCGCCTGAGTTAACCGCAAGAATTGACACTTGCTGGCTGGTCATGACATTCTGTAGTTGCCCATATTAT
>JAKMFF010000079.1 GCA_022425585.1 Candidatus Poseidoniaceae archaeon | reverse complement strand
GTTTGTGTTGTACTACCCGCAGGCATGTTAGGTAATTCTTGGTCTGCAAATACCAAGTTCCAACCCGGTGGAATAGAACGTGTTTGACTCATCAATGATGGGCTTGAGGTTTGCTGCCAAGGATATTCAATATGGCTTGTTTGGTTGAAAACTGTATCATCTGCGGCTTGTTGTAATTCGAGTTTCAATGCTGCAGACAAACCTGAAACTGAATCGTTAGTATCCACTGAGTAGTTACCAGTCATTGCAGCATACAGCACACAGGAGGCAAGATATGCTCCGCTTAGTGAGGGGTGACTTCCATCGCTGGTATACAAGTCGTAAAATGTATTACCTGGAAGTATTGGATTATTTCCTGCCGCCATTACACTATAGTAAACATTCTTGAATCCTAATCCAACTGGAGCTATCCAGACATCTCTTGAAGGTGTTGTCATGTTATCATGGTAGTCAATATATCCATCCTCTAAACGGTCTTGCATGTTTGTGAAGTTCGAATAAATTGTAGGGAATGTCGGATCACCACTGCGTCGTCCCCAAGTCATCATTAGCATGACTTCTGAACCTTCATCCTCGACTTCATCAGCAATCAGTATTGCAGAATCCTTACTGTCAATCCATTCTTGGTTAGACCTCGAAAAACCAGGAACCTGGCTTTGGTCTTGTAAGACAACAAAGTCCCACACATGCCCTGAATCTCTTAGGGTCGTATTCCAAGCATTGCCGGAGGTATTGATGTTGGCCCAGTGTTGTGGGATTTTCATACCTCCTCCTGTATTTGCCATTGTCGAATTATGTTCTCCAACAGAATCGAATAAATCGGCAAGGATAGTGTCGACATTATTTGTGTAAATGTAACTATTACCATACATCAACACATTTGCAGGCACAGTGACGTTCGTGCTAGTGTTATTGCTTGTGTTGTTTGAGTTACCTCCAGAGTTATTATTTGAGTTGTTGTTGCTATTATTGTTGCTATTGTTATTGTTAGAATTGTTTCCAGTATTGTTGTTCAAATTGGCCCAGAATGCAGCAAGGTCTGGTTCTGAATCTACCTCTAATAAAATTGTATCTGGAGCGTTTCCGTCATTTGAGACATCGATGGTGAAATTTGCAGTTGTACCAGCGTTCATTTGTTGTAATGGACCATTTGTGCTGTTAAAGGAAATTGAAGATGCATACGATGGGGATACTGTCACATATACGGTAATTAATGAATAAATATCACTATCCTGCTCTGATACGTTGATGATAAATGAACCGCTATCGCTTGGTTCTGCACCTATATTTAGCCGTACAATGAAACTCGTATCAGCATCAAAAGTAGGAAGAACTCCATTTACGGACTGGTTAACTGATGTTATATTCCATACACTGCTCAATCCTGTTAAATCTAAACTAATGTTGTAAGATTCTATGGAAGAGCCGTTGTTTTCAATTGTCATTGTTATGTTTTCCGAGTTGCCACCCTCTAGGACAACATGGGGTTTATCTAGCGTTAGAATGATGGCAGAATGGGCACTGACACTTCCAACAAGTGGAGTAATTGAGGCAAAAACCATCAAAAATACAAAGAATATTGCTCTGTTTGCATTGCGCGCCATAAGACCAAGTCAAGCCAACATCACATCCCTCTTGAGTGAATCGGAGGTTTGGGTAAGATTTTGGCCATCACTGGCTGGTTTGAAGCAACTCAATACGGCCTTGGTCAATAACTTCCCAGGGGAAATCGCCTGCTCCGCTTGGAGTTCTACCAAAGTGTCCTCCTGCAGCGGTAATTGAGTAAATCGGTTGCTGTAAATTAAGGTCTCTAGCAATCGCTCCTGGTCTAAAGTCAAAGACGTTTCGAACTCGCATGGCCACCTCTTGCTCAGAGAGTTGTGAAGTTCCGAAAGTTTCGACTCTCACACTAACAGGTTCTGCAACTCCAATGACATAAGCCAGTTGGATTTCACACCGGGATGCTAATCCTGCTGCGACTACGTGTTTTGCTGCCCACCTTGACGCATAAGCAGCAGACCTGTCAACTTTTGATGGATCTTTACCAGAAAAGGCACCACCACCATGTCTTCCCATTCCACCGTAGGTATCGACGATGATTTTTCTTCCAGTTAATCCTGCATCTGCGTATGGGCCACCTGGGTCGGCAAATCTCCCAGTACCGTTAACAACCAATTTATATCCATCAGCTAACAATTCAGCAGGTATTGAATGTTCGACAACATGAGTCTTTATCTGCTCTCTAACGTAAGCTAGTTCTGCTTCTTCAGAATCATTAAATTGTGATTTAAGATTGTTATCATGTTGAATAGCAATTACTACTGTATGTACCTTGCTTATTTCGCCGTTAGCATCGTATTGAACTGTCACTTGCGATTTACCATCCGGTCTAGACCAAGGCAGTACACCTTGTTCTCTAACAGTTGATAGACGCCTAGATAATCGTTGTGATAATGCTGCGGCAAGTGGAAAGTAACGGCCTTTCAAATCATCATATGCTTCGGTTTCTTCACAGGCATAACCAAACATCATTCCTTGGTCACCTGCCCCTTGGTCAAGTCCATCTTTGTTGACACCTTGGGCAATGTTTGGAGATTGAGTGGTAATATGTACTTGCACTTCACAAACCTCTGGATTGGTGGCATCCATGCCTATTGCATGAGAAGTGTAACCAATCATAGCGGCTGCACTGCGAGCAACAGCCTCATAATCTGGGGCTTGACCAATAAGAGATACCTCTCCCGCCAGCACTATTAGACCCATATCTTGCTTTCCTTTGACGCATGTTTCTACTGCGACTCTTGCGTTGCTATCAATTGCTAGACAAGCATCTACTATAGCGTCGGAAATTGCGTCACATAATTTATCGGGATGCCCGCTAGTCACCGATTCAGAAGAGAATAATACATCAGTCATAACCCGGGGCGGCAAACTCACACTTATGAATGAATCGTTAAACCGGGCAACCAAATATTCTTAACAGTCATAAATTTAGCATTAATCTCTATTAAATAAACTCGTTAAACTAGCGAACCTTTGATGACCTACGGCATTTCCCGCAGATTCATGAGCACCTATGTCGCGACACACTATCGAACACATACCCTTGGAGAAATTCAATCTAATGGGGCTGAATTAGTCGATAAAGAAGTAACTGTAGCTGGATTTATGGAAGCAAATCGTGGCAAGGGAGCAATTTGCTTTGTTGACTTGAGAGATGGAACCGGAAAAACTCAAATTTTCTTAAAAGGAGATAACGTCGGAGATGAGGCATTGAATATGGTTCAAAGAATGACTCGGGAGTCTACTCTGCAATTCACTGGAACAGTTTCACAAAAGCGCCCGCCGAAAGCCAAAGAAGGGGAGCCAACTCCTCCTCCAGCATATGAAGTCGTGGCTTCATCTGTCACACTGATAGCAAGAGCTGAAGCCCCGCTACCTCTTGGTGTCACAGATACTGTTCACGTTGCTCTTGATACAAGATTAGACAACCGGTTTCTCGATTTGCGTCGAGCGCATGTTGCAGCAATGTTTAGACTGCGTGGCAAGGTATTACAATATGGCAGAGAGGCTTTGATCAATGAAGGATTCTTTGAAACCCATACTCCAAAAATAGTAGCTACCGCTACTGAAGGGGGCACTGATTTGTTTCCAATGAAATATTTCGACATCCCTGCATTCCTAAACCAATCCCCACAATTATTCAAACAACTATGTATGTCGGGAGGACTTGAAAGAGTTTTTGAAATCGGACCTGCATTTAGAGCTGAAAAACACGACACATATCGACACCTAAACGAATTTATTTCCTTTGATATCGAATGTTCTTGGTCTACCGACGAGGATGTAATGGGTGTATTAGAGAGAATGATTCACCATATGTGGGACTGTGTATCGAAAGATGAGGAGTCACAACAACACATTGCAACAATTAACCAATATCGTGCCACTCAAGGTGAAGAGCCAGTTGAAGTAATTGTACCAGAATTACCGTTCCCAAGAGTCTCATACTGTGATGCTATTGACATCATCAAGCAAAAAGGTGGAGAAATTGAATGGGGCGACGACATCGATGCCGAGAATTCTGACTTGCTAGCAGAAGACCTGCCTCAATTCTATTTCTTGCCTAGGTGGCCAATGGATTTGAAACCGTTTTACATACACCACGTAGAAGGCGAAATTGGCTCTACTGGCAAACAACTAAGCCGTGGGTTTGATCTTAACTTTGGCAGGGATGAACTGACTTCAGGTGGACAACGTGAGCATAGAATGGATGTTTTGATTGAGAATTTGAAAGATATGGATTTAGATCCCGAAGAATTTGAATTTTATGTTGCAGGATTTAGGCATGGAGTCCCTCCACACGCTGGATGGGGACTTGGTGTCGAACGTATTTTGATGAAGCTAACCGGTGCTAAAAACGTTAGAGAAACTGTGTTGTTCCCAAGGGACAGAAAGAGAGTCAGCCCTTAGAACCCGTCTTCAACTGTGTTTGACCCAATCATTACCATCCCAATAGTGATGGCTGCCATCGCTCATTTTACGCCAAGTGTAGCCAGACTCATCAGTCCATTGGTTGAGGATTTGTAGTTGGCTTGATGTTGCTTCCACTACTGGTTCATTGGTTGGTTGTACCGACGAGTCACCGTAGCCATATTCTTTTACCTCCGGCTGTGAACTAGCACCACGTTTGCGCAGGAACATAGTGACGCCAAGAGCTGTGATGATTACCGCTACAACTGCAATTATGATCATGTTTCGACGTTGCTCATCTTCCTCTTTTTGTTTAGCTGCTGCTGCTTCAGCAGCTGCTTGAGCAATATCCCCAACACCATCACCATCAGTATCAAGGGTTTCATTTGCATCGTTAGGGAAAGCATCGGCATTGTCACCGACCATATCGCCATCTGAATCTTGTGTCTCATTGGAATTATTTGGTGCCCAATCCGCATTATCGCCAACTCCATCTAAATCTGAATCCATAGTTTCTGATGAGTCATTAGGGAATGCATCTGAGTTATCGCCAACTCCGTCCAGGTCCGAATCAACTGTCTCTAGAGAATCGTTAGGAAACACGTCGCCATTATCGCCAACTCCATCACCATCACTGTCAATGGTTTCATTTTCGTCATTAGGGAACATATCGGCGTTGTCGCCGACCATATCGCCGTCCGTATCTGCACTTTCGGACGCATCATTTACTGCCCAATCGGAGTTGTCACCTACTCCGTCACCATCGGAATCTAGAGTTTCTGTGGCATCGTTAGGGAATGCATCTGCATTGTCACCAACACCATCTACATCGGTATCCACAGTTTCAGTGGCATCATCAGGGAACACGTCAGCGTTGTCGCCAACTCCATCACCATCTGTATCTGCAGACTCTGTAACATCAGTTGGCGCCCAGTCTGAATTGTCTCCGACGCCATCTCCATCGGTGTCTACAGTTTCTGTGCCATCGTCAGGAAATACGTCAGCATTGTCGCCGACTCCGTCTAGATCAGAATCTGCGGTTTCCGACGCATCTGTTGGCGCCCAATCGGAGTTGTCACCAACTCCATCACCATCGGAGTCTACAGTTTCTGTGCTATCGTTAGGAAATGCGTCAGCGTTGTCGCCAACTCCATCACCATCTGTATCGGCAGATTCGGTGGAGTCTGTTGGTGCCCAGTCTGAATTGTCTCCGACGCCATCGCCATCAGTATCTACAGTTTCGGACGCATCATCAGGGAACACGTCAGCGTTGTCGCCAACTCCATCACCATCTGTATCGGCAGACTCTGTAGCATCAGTTGGCGCCCAATCTGAATTATCTCCGACGCCATCACCGTCCGTATCTACGGTTTCGGATGCGTCGTTAGGGAAGAGGTCGGCATTGTCGCCAACTCCGTCGCCGTCTGTATCAGTGGTTTCAGTTGAATCATTAGGGAATGCGTCGCCATTGTCGCCTACTCCATCCCCATCTGTGTCAGTTGTTTCAGTTGAATCACTAGGGAATGCGTCGCCATTGTCGCCCACTCCATCTCCATCAGAGTCACTCCATTCATTTGGATCGTTCGGAAAAGCATCTTCTCCGTCGTTAAAACCATCACCATCAGTATCGACATCGGCTAGTTCTGGAATGGTAAAACTCGTTGTTGACCAAGCATCACCGCTGGTGCTACCTCCTCGATTAGCATTCAAAACGGCAAGATTAACAGTCACATCACCAGTTCCTGAGGCTGGTGGTGCCCATTGGAATGTCCAAGACGTCCCTGCGCTACCTGAGTGAGTTGCACTGGATCCACTAATCTGCATGTTAGAGCCGGCATTGGAGAGTGTCCCAGCGCTTACTTGTAGGGAAAACCCGCCACCAGACCCACCATTACCACCATTAAATGCAACTGTGATAGAGTAACTTGAAGTTGATGGATTGTATTCTGCAGGGAAATTGTGGGTACCAGAAATTGCTCCTGTTGCGCCACCATGACAATTACAGCCGCTGGAACCAGCATTGTGCTTGCCTGAGGAGTTTCCTTGGGTAAGCGGAATCCCGCCAGCTAATAAGATACTCAAAATGATTAGAGTAGCGACTGTCCTCGTGTTCATATTTACACGCTTCAATGTCTTGGTTTATATGCATTTTCGAACACAGTTCTAGTTTTCTTCACAATAGAATTTGGAAAAACTAGGCTGATATCAAAACGTTACCATGGACATCCCTCTTTGCTTTGCGGATGGTCACTTTTGGGGCGGACTTCCTTTTGCTTCCGGAATGGACCAAGTGCCTGTTGGATGTTTCCATC
>JAKMFF010000048.1 GCA_022425585.1 Candidatus Poseidoniaceae archaeon | reverse complement strand
TGGCAAATACAGATAATATCCCATTACCTGTTTGTTCACTTACAGATTGGTAGCCAAAAATGAAACCACAGATTGCCAATAACAACAAACCTCTTTCCAGAAAATGTGGATATTTCCGACCGATAGTTTCAGCACGGCCTGACAATGTAGTCGCCTGATTGTTAGACATTAGAGCACCTACAAATCAAGGTCAGATAATTTCGATTCAAGATTGTCAAGCGCAGAATTTGTCACCACTGATGGTTCAGTTCTGTGTTCCCAAGATGCATCAATTCTGGCTAATTCGGCTTCCAAAGCCGCTCTTTCATCATCATCGTTAATCGGTTGCAATTCAACAATTTCTACCTCAGCCTCATCATCAACAGAGGTGTCATCTGGCAAATCTAAGGTTTCCCAACCGTCTTCATCAACTGAAACGGGAGTTGACGCTTCCTCCGAGATTACCTCTCCGGATATGTTTGACTCCATGTGTTTGACCATCTCTTCATCAATCGGAGTTTTTTGAGCCGGGTCAATTACCTCTCTTTCATACGGCAACAACCCATCTCTTTGGAAATCCCACAATAGTCCACTAGGAGAGCCACCTGCTAATCCAGAAGCGTCTATTTGAGTTATCAATTCCTCAAGTACTCGTGCAGTTTCCTCCAAAGCAATCGCTTCACCAGCATCTCTTTGGTCAGATTCTAAATAAATATCATCAAGGGCTTTTTGAATAAGTTTTCTTGTTGATTGAGCAATGTAAGGAAGGGATTCTGGACGATTACAATTGGACATTAGGGTTTCAACCTCTTGAGGAGGTGCACCTAATCTTGTTAATTGTTCAAGAACATTTCTCAACCTTCTTAACATTGTAATAGAATGATCGTAATCCTCTAGAAGGCGCTCTAAATCAACAACTAAATGGCCGACTGTCTCACCAAGTTGGTGCTCCAGTCTTTGTTGGACTGACCATCTTGACAGACCTCTAACTGCACCAGCAGTTTGTGGCACCTGTCGTTCTAATAGTTCCATAACTTCGCTTGATAATAGATAACGAGGAGTTGCTGCAACGTGGTCTACGGTCTTTTGAATAACTTGCAAGGCTCGCTCCACTGCTCTATCCAGCAAGGTAACCGAATAGCCCAGACTTCTAGATCGCTCCAGCCGTTCTAACACCGGAGCTAGTCCTTCAAATGTCGAAGCATCGTCTAGTAAGGCTTGAGCAAGTGGTTCTTCAGCCAGCCGGGCTCTGATTCTTTCGGCTTCATTAATGTCTGCCAATGCTTCTTCATGGGCTTGTGCTAACTGTTTAGCATTCTCTACAAGAATCGTAAGTTCACCCTCTGCGTGGCCACGTTTAGCACCTAAGTCTCCTAATTCCCTGAGTAAGTTTCTCCGCTCCTGCATTAATTGGCGCATTTCACTTTGAATCTGAGCGAGGCGAGCTTCATCTGTGCTCAGTCTAATTCTCTCATCCTCTGCTCTACGCCTTGCGACTTTTGCTTCAGATTCAATTATCTCTAGTTCAGATTTACTTTTATTGACGCGTTCTTCTTCTTTCATCGCTTCTGCTTGAGCACGAGCATGACGTTCTCTAGATGCTGCGACTTGTTCCTGAAGGACTCTTAATCTGCGTTCGTCATCTTCAGTTTGTTGTCTTATGCTACCTAGGCTTTCACTTGCAGAAGATAATTCTGCATTCAATCCTGCTTCTTTAAGTGACATATCTTCAATTGATTGTCGCAACTTTTCACTCGATTCTGTCTCACCAAGCGCCTTAGCCAATTCTGATGCTCTAACACTTACCTGGTGTTCTAATTCATTTACTCGCTTGACCAGTTTTTCTGCTCTAGTCTCTGCTTCCTCTTTTCGATTTCTTGCTTCAACTAATTCCACCTGCATTGAATTGATTTCTGAATTAACATTCTCAACACTTTCAACCTGCATATTTCTAGTTTCTACGGCTTCTCTGGTTTTAATTTCAGCAGCCTTTCTAGATGCATCTGCTGAAGATAGTTTTGAATTTAGCAAAGACTTCTCTTTTTCTAATTCATCGATTTTTAATTCGGCCGATTCCAATCTTCGTCGCAGGCCAGCATCTATACCTGGTGCAGGAGTAATTTCCACCTGCTCTAGGCCTTTACTGATGCCATCCTTAGTCTGAACAAAATTGGCCTTAGCTCGTGAAATTCTGAGACTTTCCATGCCAATTTCAAAGCCGATTAGTGCGCCCAATCTGTTGGCAAGATTTGCTCTACGGCTTTCAGACCTGGTTCTAAC
>JAKMFF010000024.1 GCA_022425585.1 Candidatus Poseidoniaceae archaeon | reverse complement strand
GGTGACCGCCATTCCCCAGAACCAATGTGATATTACATCCATACTACTAAGTCGATGGCAAATCATTGATAAAATGATTGTAAATTATTCATGTTAACTAGAACATGAAAGCATTGAACATCCAACTCGATGTCTTGCCCATTCAGGGCGCTTCGTGAACCATTTTTCTTCAAATTCGGGTTGTTCACTATAAGGATTTTTCAGTAATTGATATAATTCTTCACAAATCGAATAATCGCCTGCTTCAGCACCATCAATCGCTAGTTGAGCCATCCAATTTCTTAGTACATATTTTGGATTGACTTCGTTCATTTTATCTCGATTTGGAACGCCATCAACTCTCTTCCACCACTTATTCAACCAAACATTCCACTCTTTTACAGGGATGTTATCTTGGTCATAAAATGCTGCTGTTAACAATGTTATATCGGGCTGTTCAACGGCAGATAGTAGTCTAAAGAAAATGGTCATATCTGTCTCCACTTCTTGAAGCAGTGAGGTTAATTCATCAACTAGAGTTTCATCAGATTCCTGTAAATTTTCCATGCCTAACTTTTCTAACCACATTGAATTTTGTAGTTCGCTGTAATATTGATTGTAACGTTCTAGTACCTGATATAATAGTTCAACATCATCCATTAAAGGGGCGATTGACTCCAATAATCTAGCGACATTCCAAGCTCCAATTTGTGGTTGCTGGTCATATCGATAACGACGTCTTGAGGAATCGGTGGTATTAGGAGGCCAATCATGGTCATAATTTTCCAACCATCCGTATGGTCCATAATCGATAGTTAATCCATGAATTGACATATTGTCGGTATTCATTACGCCGTGAACAAAGCCAACTCGCATCCAGTTAGAGATCATTATTGCGGTTTGTTCTGCAACATAAGTTAGCCAATTGACGCGTGCATTGTCATCAGCCACGGAATGTTGGGGAAAATGATTCTTTACGGTGTGCTCAAGAAGTTGCCTCAATGCGTCATAATTTCCATCGGCAGTATGGATTTGGAAACTTCCGAAGCGAATAAAACTTGGAGCAACACGGCAGACAACAGCACCAATTTCAGGGGCTGGGTTGCCGTCATACATCACATCCCTAGTGACCATTTCTCCAGTTTTGACCAAAGATAAGGCTCTGGTAGTTGGGACATTTAGGTGAAACATAGCCTCGCTACACAAGAACTCTCTAACCGATGATCGTAGTACTGCCTTGCCGTCAGCAAAGCGGGAATATGGTGTAGTTCCAGCACCTTTCAATTGTAATTCTAGTACTCCATCTGGCAATTGTACTTCTCCCAAAGTTATTGCTCTGCCATCACCTAATTGGTGAGCCCAATTACCAAATTGATGACCACCGTAGCGCTGAGCATACGGCTGCATACCATCTACTACACTTCCTCCACCTAAGACTAATTCATGTCCTCTTTCTAGTTTTAATTTGTCAGCCATTTCTTTTGACCACATAATTAATTCTGGATTTGGAGGAATTGCTGGCTCTACTCTAGACCAACAGACTCCAGGTACTTGTCGGGGTCTGCCGCCAATCTGTTTGTCGCCAGGAGTCTGGTCAATAAATCGGCTAAGCCACTCTAGTTTTTCCAACCCTGTCACACCCATAGCACCAACTCCAGTGTTTTGAATTTGTGGATTGAATCAGTTGACTAGATTTTCTCAAGGCAATTTGATGTTTGACTGTAGGTTATTCAGATTCTTGGTTGGCCATAAATTCGGTGAAATCTTCCTCATTATCAAATTCAATTACCAACGGTGAAATTTCTTTACAATCCTGGCACTGATACTGTTGTCCTGTCATAAATCCTAGATACGGATATACTCTGATACTAAAACAAAAGGCACAGATTCTGAAGGACATAATAAGTGATTAGTGGTTTAGTATATGATTACTTGTCAACAACTATCAAAACAATGATTTATATCATCAAACGATAAGTGAAAGATATGGCAAGAGAATGTAACATAGACGCAAGAGGCAAGTTTGTTCGCCTAGTTGGAGGCTCAGTATCGGTGTTTGCCGGAATAGTTGCATTGCTGCTGATTGTCACTGGTATCTTACCAGAAAATATCTTCACCACCGCCTCAGTAGTCGGAATGTTTGCCGGAGGAGCGCTTGGAATTTATGAGGGAAGATCCGGTTGGTGTATAGCACGAGCCATGGGAATCAAAACTCCGATTTGATAATCGAAATTACCTCATAACCGCCAAAAAGCCATCTTTTAGACAATAAGCATTGGTTAACCTTATACCATATTTTGCAAATTTAGTGTTGATGGGGTGCACTATATGGAGCGGGAGCAAGGGACGCTGACTGAAAGTTTTTCAGATTCAGTACTAAAACAAGCAAATAATCAAAGTAAAACTACAGAGGAAATAACTCTTCAGGTAAAACCTCAACCAGTGGTAAATGATGATGCTTCATTTGCCAGCCTAGCAACTCGTATCGTTGAAGAGGTAGTTGCGACTAAATCACCATCAGCATTAGCAAAACAAGTTCTAGAACGGGTTGGCATTGGTAATGAGCTAAAATCTGTAGAACCACAAGTATTCAACGGTCACTTACGCCATGTTGGCAAGCGAGCAAGAAAAGTTGTTCGTAAGCAAAATCAAAGTCAGCAATTAAAAATTAGGCGGGTCAAGAAAACCCACCGTGGCCCACCGCCAAATCTTCGTAGAATGGGTGCACCACCAGAAACTAGAGTGCGCCCTGCCATTGGAATGGAGGATGAAACCCGTCGTTCTGCACGAGATTTAGACAATAAGCGTGGTAAATCAAAAAGGAAACGACGTTTGTTTAGACGATGAATATTCTACAAATCGTCAAAAAGGGTGACCTTCCCGCTTAACTTGGTGAGGTTATGGATATCGCTAATCCTAGTGAAGAACACGCAATGCTACGCTCAATGGTAAGAGACTGGGTTAACGAATTTGTCGAACCTCAAGCATTTGAGCACGACAAACATGAACGCTTTAACCTAGATTTACTAAGATCAATGGGTGATATGGGCCTGTTGGGCATCAGTGCACCAGAAGAGCATGGTGGTGCTGGACTAGACGCAACTGCTTGTGCAATAGTTCATGAAGAACTTTCAGCATCAGACCCAGGCTTTGCTCTAGCATATCTGGCTCATGCAATGTTATTTGTC
>JAKMFF010000011.1 GCA_022425585.1 Candidatus Poseidoniaceae archaeon | reverse complement strand
GTGGCTATGCGCGACGGAAAATTAGAGAGAGCAATACCAGGTCAAGAAATTGGTGCAACTATTAGAGTACTGGCTGATGGAGCTTGGGGTGTTCACTCAACAACTGACATCTCTTCGTTACAAGAACAAATGTCACCTACTTTGAAATTAGCCCAATCAGTTGCTGCAAGGAGGTCTGCAAAAGATCAGCCAATAAAATTAGCAGAAGTTCCAATCATTGAAGACAGTATTCATTGGGTGCCTAAAAAAGATGTTAGAAATACTGAATTGTCCCAGCGACTTGAACATTTGAAGGTAATGAATTCAACTGCATCAGAACACGAAAATATCGTATCTGTTACCTGCGGGTGGCATGATGAAAATATTCACACTGAGTTTTTGAGTAGTGAAGGAATGAATCGAACATGGAGTTTTCAAAGATCGTTAATCAACGGCATGGTCACCGCTAGAGATGGTGGTAATGTTGTTTCCTACCGTACGCGTTTTGGTGGCGAAGGAGGATTGGAACTGATAGAATCATGCGATGTTGATGCTCTTGGGGAGAATGCTAGAATCTCAGCTTTAAGATTATTAAAAGCGCAAAGGGCCCCCTCAGGAAAAATGCCACTTATTGCTGACCGCGACTTGACAGGCGTTTACATTCACGAAGCCTTAGGTCATCCTTGTGAGGCAGATTTAGTAGCTGCTGGTGATTCTTGTTTGGATGGTAAATTAGGCCAAAAAATTGGCAGTGATTTAGTGACCGTTATTGATGATCCAACAATTCGTGGAGGTTATGGGGCTCATCCAGTAGATGACGAAGGACTTGATACTACAGAAAAATGCTTAATCAAAAATGGTGTATTGACTGAATATCTTAACCATAGGGAGACTGCAGAACATTTCGGTATCAAACCTAATGCTGGAGCCAGGGCTCAAGACGGCTTGCATCACCCACTGGTTAGGATGTCAAACACATTAATCCACGGAGGTACACACAATGACTTAGATGATCTTGTCGATGATGTTGAGTATGGTGTTTATGCATGTGGTTCTCGTGGCGGGCAAGTAGATACCGGCAGAGGTTCATTCCAATTCGCTGCACAAGAAGCGTGGTTAATCGAAAATGGTGAAATAACTACTCCGCTAAAGGATGTAAGTGTCAGTGGACTAACCTTGCAGATACTGAACGATGTTGACGGATTGACCAAAGATTCTAGGTTGGCAGCTCCAGGATTTTGCGGTAAAGGGCAAACAGTTCCAGTTGGTGATGGCGGTCCAATTATGCGAATAAGTGAAGCTTTGGTGGGATGAATTTGTTGCCAGACGGTGCATTAGACCGACTTCAAGACGGGTGTAGAATTATTGGTTCTCGGTGCAATCAATTAGGTATCAGTCAATGGGAAGTAGTTGCTACCCAGTCATACGGCCACCAAATAGACATCGAAGGCGGAAAAATCTCTCTTGCCGGTGGTGGTGGTGAAGGTGGATATGGAATAAGGGTCTTAGAAGATGGTAAATTTGGTTTTGCTTATCTTGTTGATGTCAAATCAGCGGATGAAGCAATCAGTAGCGCAATTTCAATTGCCCGCATGTCACCTTCAATAGAGGGGTTTGTCCTTCCATCAGAGCAAAGTGCACAACAAGTAGCGGGATTATTTGATAAATCCATTATCGATTTAGATTCCGAATTCCTCCTTAACCAAGCAGACGATATAATATCAGAGGTTGCTTCCTTGGATTCACGAGCTGTTGTTACTGGAGGAGGTATCGGAGTTAGTGCTAATGCAGCATCAATTCTTACTAGTGAAGGTATTGAGTCTGGAGGTTTGACTACTTCGCACGGAGTCGGTGTACAAATTTCTATAGAGGAAAACGGTCAATTGACTAGTTCTTGGCAAAGTAAATCTGCAAAAAGCCAACTCCCAAATGTCCCTCAGTGTATTGAAAGAGCGGTTGAATGGGCTCAACTAACTAGAGATCCAATCAAGGTCGAAGCACCGGAAGATGATTCCCCAATATTGATGACCAGTGAAGGTTTTTCTCCTTTGTTTTCAGTAGTTGTTCCCACAGCAGTAAAAGGAGAAAAACTAGTCCGTAATGAATCCTTTTGGTCAGGTAAGATGTCTCAAAATGTAATTAGTTCTGAACTGTCAATAATCGATGATGCAACAGTTGAAGCCGGTAAATCATCAGGTTCAAGGGATGACGAAGGAGTACCATCGAGACAAAATGTGTTAATCCAAGATGGTAAGTTAACAGGTTCCTTGTGGTCAACCAGAGACTCTGCACAGCAAATTTCAGAGGGGCGAATTGACTCTGCACATACCACCGGTTCAGCGATAAGGTCAGGTCATCAATCACCGCCTATTTCAGGGTGCAGCAACCTGTTTTTATCTTCTTCCAAAAAATCTCATAATTTTGAATCCATGCTTGAAGTGATGGGAGATGGATTCGTCATCAATAGTGTCATGGGAGCTCATACAGCCAACCCTACTAGCGGAGACTTTTCTGTCACCTCCAGTTCAATACTGCGTGTGGAAAATGGTGAAATAATTGGTGCTGTTAAACAAGCCGGAGTGTCAGGTAATATGGCTAAAGCATTACAAAAAGGAGTTTACCTTGGTGATGATGTTAGGCCACAGGGGTCTTACTCATCTGGAACTATGTACGTACCAAATGTATTATTGACTAAAGGAATAAGAGTTAATCCTGTTTAATTGATTTTTCAATGGGATAATTTATGTTCCGCCGACTCCGGTGTTACACTACTGGAGGAAAAGGGAGTGTATTGTCTAAACCAAACCGCACAGAGGCCCGCATCCGTTCCAAATTATGGAAACGGCAAACTGAATATTATTTGTACAGGTGTTTCATATGTCTGAAGACAAATATGAATCACACGTCAAGGCAGTTTTATCAGAATGCCCTGATGCTAATGTTGATGAAGTCAAAGCTTCATTTAAGAAATATGAAGAAGAATTCTATATTCCACCACAAGATGCACTTAGATCAATAGTTAGAAGATTCCAAGGTGAACAACAAACTACATCACCT
>JAKMFF010000007.1 GCA_022425585.1 Candidatus Poseidoniaceae archaeon | reverse complement strand
GTAATGAAGAATGTGATGATTGCCCATGGAGAAGTTTACCATGAATTAAAGCAAATGTCTCCAGAGTCATATATTGGATTAGCCAAGAATGTTACCATTTTTGACCCTTACCGAAGATGGAATCTATTACACTGGCTGACTAGTTTCGCGTTAAATTATATTTGGAATGGGGCTATAATATCTGCCTTGAAGAAGGGCCGAATGTATGGAGTATCGGTAAAACAGGTCAAAAACTCGGCTGATTTTATTGGCCTAAATTATTACACTCACGTTTTGACCAGCCCATTCTTGCCACAAACCACCGAAATAGACTTACCATCGAGAAGCCATGAAACGGTCACTGAATTTGGCTATCCAATGTATGCAGAGGGGCTTGAGAGAGCCAGTAAATGGCTAGGTAAACTAAACCTTCCAATTGAGATAACTGAAAACGGCGTTGCTGACAAAGAAGATAATCTACGGCCAAAACATCTCAAACGGCACCTATGGATCATTGCTAAACTAATCCAAGAGGGAGTGGATATCAAATCATATTACCACTGGTCATTGATGGATAATTTTGAATGGGCAGAAGGATACACGATGCGTTTTGGCCTGTACCACGTTGATTATGAAACTCAAACACGAACTCTAAGAACCAGTGGTAAAGCCTATCAATCGATTATCAAACGGCACCAAAAGTAGTTGACATTAATTTTCAACCGCTGTTGAATTGACTAGTTAGAATCAACACCATAGACGGTAAACTGACCTACTTAGTTTTAGGTAATAAGCCAAACAGATACAATCCTAGGAGTTAGCATTGTTACACTATGTGACTCTACTGGGGACCATTAAATGCAAGACTTTCAATCATTAGGATTATCCAAAAAACTCCTTCTTGCCGTAGAACAAGAAGGCTACACAACACCAACTCCAGTACAAGAACAAGCGATTCCGCCGTTACTAGAAGGAAGAGACGTGCTTGGTGTGGCTCAGACCGGTACAGGTAAAACCGCAGCATTTGCACTTCCTGTATTACAAATAATAAGTCGCGCAAAGCCACAATCTAAGCGGCATATTCGCGCTCTAGTACTATCGCCAACTCGTGAACTAGCCGCGCAGATTGATGAACGTTTTTCAGCCTATAGTGGACATTTGGATATTCGACACAAAGTCATCTTTGGGGGAGTTAAGCAAAATCCACAGGTCAGAGCATTACAGAAAGGCATTGATGTCTTAGTAGCGACTCCAGGTAGACTACTAGACTTAATCGGTCAAGGCTATATTGACTTAGGTAGAGTAGAATTTTTCGTGTTAGATGAGGCAGACCAAATGCTGGATATGGGTTTTATTAGAGATATAAAAAAAGTCCTTAAACTACTTCCAAGACAACGTCAAAATCTGTTATTTAGCGCCACAATGCCAAAATCTATTGCGGAATTAGCCGCCTCGTTCTTACACAACGCAGTGAAGGTTGATGTTAGTCCTGAGGAAATCACAGTTGAACGAATTGCTCAGAAAATAATGTTTGTTAGAAAAGCTGACAAGCGTCGGCTTATTGTGAAAATTATCAAGCAAGAACGGGTAAACAAAGGAATTGTATTTACTAGAACTAAACATGGTGCAAACCGTTTAGTAAAGCAACTTGACCAAAGCGGAATCAATGCTGCTGCAATACACGGCAACAAAAGCCAGGGTGCTAGAACCAAGGCATTAGCCAATTTCAAAACTGGCCATACATCAATCCTTGTAGCAACTGATATCGCCAGTCGAGGAATTGATGTAAATGATATCACTCATGTGTTTAATTATGACTTGCCCAATGAACCTGAAAGTTATGTTCACCGTATTGGCCGAACCGCAAGGGCCGGTAAATCCGGAATTGCGTATGGATTTTGTGACGATACCGAATCGGGATATTTGGTTGGAATACAACAATTGATTGGATTTGACATAGATGTCGATGAATCTCACGAATTCCATTTTGTTGGCGCAATTCCAAAGCCTGGGCAGAAACCTGGAAAGATAAAGACTGGAAAATCTGGCAACAAACCAAATAGGCCAAACCGCAATAATAGCAAAAAACGTAGTAAACAAGGACAAAATAAGTCAAAATCTCCGTCGCAAAGTCAAGGAAATAATAATTCAAACCGGCAACGGTCGCCAAGAAGACGTCGTAGCAGGAACCGTTCTCAAGGTAACCAAAATTAATTTGCCTTACTCCAAAAGTTGGTTATTTGGCTATATAAATAGGGAAAACAGTCCTTCATATACCTCCCGTCAGTTCTGTATGTTATGATG
>JAKMFF010000342.1 GCA_022425585.1 Candidatus Poseidoniaceae archaeon | reverse complement strand
GAAAACAAATGCTGAGTGTATTAATGGCCATACGACGTCTTTCCATTTTTTAGACATCATGCGCTTTTGCCAAGTAGACGGGAATTCTTTTTTGTCTGATAATGCTGCATCACCTTCGTATTCCTCTTCCTCGTGATCCTCTATAGTTGCGACAAATTCTATCATGTCAACAAAACCATCTTCATCTTCATCAAACATATTCATTAGTTGATCAATTGATTCAGGAGTTACTTCATCGTCCAATTCTTTGTGTAATATTAATCCGAGTTCTTCTTTACTAACCCTGTTATCGCCATCAATATCTAAATTGTTGAATAAAGCTGATGGAGTATAGCCGGCATCGTCCATATAATTAGTTAGTAATTGGATAGCAGACACTGATTTAGTTACTGTATCGGATTCGATTTCGATATCCATTGATTCGATTATTTCAATTAATTCAAATGCGTCTATTCTGCCATTTGAATCCTCATCTACCATTGAAATAATTTCATAAACATCTGCTGGGGAAAGCGAATCTCCACATATTTCTATAATGCCATTTTGTAATTCCGGCCCATTAATCATCCCGTCCTCGTCTGTATCAATGGTTTCGAACATAGATCTAATGGTCATATCCAATCCTGCAGCAGTAGATACTAATTTAACCAAATTATCCATAGCAGAATCGGTGATTACTTCTTCAATAATTTCTTCGGAATCCGATTCTTCAAGATCTGTTTCTTCCTCTTCATCATCCGTTAACTCGTCATTAGAATCGCCGGCTGAGTCAACATTACCTTCTTCTGAATCCACATCTTCCTCCGTTTGTGGTGCCTCCTGAATTTTTTCGACCTCCGCATCAGAGTCATTGGATTCCGTTGTGTAATCTATTGCAGCCTTTTTGAGTTCTGCTTCGGTCAAGTAATTATTGTTATTTGTGTCGTAATCTTGGGCAAAAGCGATGAATTTTATTTTGTCCGCTATCTCATATTTACTAACTATTCTATCCAGTACATTTTCCGCATAATCTTTTGTTTTCTCGGCAGCATCTTCCATTACTTCTTCTTCATCTTTAGGTTCAGGTGTGGCTATTGCTTCTCCGGTTATTGAGAATACTAATTCTTCAAGACTTATTACTCCATCAGAATCAGTATCTACTTCAGCTACTAGACGGTCAACTTGTGAAGGCGGTAGGTCTGCCAATTTCATCTTAAGCAATCCATCTCGCAGTTCATCTGCATCAATAGAGCCATCAGAGTCGGAGTCGAATTTTTCGAATAGCTTTTGGGCTTCTATACCTGTGTCTGCAAACCATTCTCGAAGTACATCCAGGACGTCATCAGCAACGAAGAATACACCACAATCGGGGCAACTTTTAGAGTCAATTGGAACTAAAGAGTTACATGCACCACATTCACCTAGTGCTACTTCAGAAACTCCTGAGATTTTAATTCCACATTCACTACATTCTTTGGAATCAAGAGGAATTATTGCCCTACATGAACCACATTCTGCCATTGGAGTTTCTTTTTCTTCACTGTCGGACATTGTCACACCCATTTGTCGGATTACTACCCATGATATAATGATTAACGGGTAATTTATGCTCAAATGTATATATGATTAGTCTTATTCGTCACTGGGTATCATGTTGCAATTGGGTGGTAATCGCGCTTATCTTTATGAAACTCATACATATTCTAAACTGTTTTCAGACATTGAAATATTGATTGAGAAAAATCCTGAGAAAATACTCACCTTAGTTAGTAGGGTCCCTGCACGACGGCTACTGGAACAACTTGATTTGAGTGGATTAAATACATACTGGGTGACTGAACAAGATGGAGTTAATGCAATAAAACCTGATTTTTTATCAATACACGACATTATGAGCCAAAACATAGATGCTTCTAGTGAACGATTGGTAATCATAGAAGGTCTCGAAATGATCGCTGATACTATAGGTCCAGAACGGCTACTGGCAGACATTGCAATATTTGTCGATAATTTGACCAAATATAATGCATCATGTGTATTATGTATTGATTTGTTATCATTGCCTGTTGAAATTGTAGCCAAATTAAAATTTATATTAGAAGTATTAGATTTTAGTACTGAAACAATTGCAAAAAATGTAAATCTAGATCAAGCCATTGCAGAACCTAGTATTTTACCAGGTGAACACATGGAATATGAACTAGGTGAAGATGGAAACCCGAGGTTAGCGTATTTGTCTAAATTGCCGCGAGTAGGATTTTCCAACAATATTTTAGTTAAACGGATATTACAGTGGAGGCGAATGGGATTAGATGTTTCTGAAATAGAACCTGCTCTAAAATATCAAGAAAAGGATGCATATGAGTTATACAAGTCTGTAGAAGAAAAAGTCAGACGGGCCGTCGATTTAGACAGATTCATAAATTCTAACTCAAACTCGATTAGTGCATCGGATTTAGCCACTGACATATTCAGATTAAGGCAGTTAACAGGTTTAGATGAACTAGAAAAGAAATACTATGATTCAGCGAATTAGGCGTTC
>JAKMFF010000331.1 GCA_022425585.1 Candidatus Poseidoniaceae archaeon | reverse complement strand
CCCTTGCATGGAATGACGATCCAGGAAGCGCCAATTCACCTCAAAGTGAGGCGAAATTAGTAAATGACTTGGACTTGTTGTTGATTGCGCCAAACGGAGATACATGGCTTGGCAATAATTTTGCCTCAGGTTTTTCAGTCACTGGTGGAACTGCGGATTCAATAAACAATGTTGAGAGAATTAGCCTTGCTCCAGCAATTGGTTCAACCTCTGGCCAATGGCTTGTACAAATCCTTCACCGTGGCGGTTCAAATCAAGATTTTAGCGTAGTAATGACCGCAGATGCAAGTTTAATTTCGAGACCAGATTTAGTTGCGTTTCCAGAATCAATTTATCTTTCTTCCCAAAGTCCACTGCAAAATGATATTTTTTCTCTCAGAGTCTCTTGGCTTAATCAAGGCACTGCATCAGCCGCAGGTTTTCACTGGATTTTGGAAGACATAACTGAGAGCTCAATACTAATGGAGGGTGATTCTCTTGGCGTGTCATCCAGTCAAATTCAATCTGAGATTACCACGAGGTCATTCGCAACTACCGGAATACACACGCTAAAATTGAGCCTAGATACTAACAATGTGCTGGATGAAATGAATGATGAATCCTCTGGTGTCAATAATAACATAATTGAGGTTGATATTGAGGTTACCGCCTTAGGAGTTAGGGTTGTTCCGTTGAATGATGATGGCTCAGTACCGTCATTAGAAGTAGACAGGCAACAAGCAGCAATAAAGAACTTTGATGTTAGAAATGAAACTTCAATTGATATTCCCATAACCATAATGAATGAAGGTACTGGTAGTGAAGCTGTGACATTATCCTACACTAATGTTCAAGAAAAGCACCCGATATTCAATTATTTCATCTCCCCTGAAGATGCGTGGACAAAAAGTGTCTCTCAAGCAAGTCCATACACCCTTGGTCCTCAAGGTGCAAATGATGATAGCATTGAATTGGTCTTGACTTTTGAAAATCAGTATGCTGATTTATCAGACCCAACTACACCTAGATATGCGAGGTCTGGAACATTCTATGTTGATGTGACGGTTGCATATCAATCGCTACCATTAGTTTCTCATTCGATGCGCTTGACAATTATCATCGACGAAGTGGATGATGTGAAAATAGTCGTTAGTGGAACCAACGGTTTATCTGCATTACCTGGTGAATCTGCGGCATTTGCAATTTCTGCGCTCAATGTGGGTAATTCACAGGCCCAGTACTCTGTAGAGTGTTACTCAGAAAATCTCTGGCAGATAATGCTCGGTAACTCTAATTCTTAATCTTTAGATTTTGAACCATTAGATATTGCTAATTATCTCTCAATGCCGGTTAGGATCTTTGTTCCTCCAGTTTCCAGCGGTTCACCGGTAGCAGGCTATCAAGATACAGTGGAATGTTATGTGACTTCAACTACTGACCAAACCTTAAACTATACTCAATCAGTAACTATAACTGTTCTAGAATTATCTGATTATAGCACCAATCTTGGCCTGAATGGTAACGATGTGGGTACCAACCTAGAATTAAGGGAAATTATGATTGATAGTGGAGAAGAAATAACTCTAGATTATAGCGTTATTAATGAAGGAAATATTGAGATAGAACTGGATGTTATTGTTCAGCCATCCAATCCAAGTTGGTATGTAGAATTAGTTGTTGATGAGTTAAGTTACAGCAAAGAGGTAACAATCCAAGTTCCGGCAGGTGAATCAAAAGTTGTTGAAGTAATTGTAATATCTCCGACATCTTCTTTGGAGGGTGACTCTAACCTCTTCAATATTAAAGCCGAGGTTTCAAACTTTGATTATGTGATAAATGCTACAAAACTAATCATAATGGATAAATTATCCATTGATTTGCAATCTCCGGATTTGATTGAATGTGCAATTGGCAGTGACTACTCATTTACCGATTTTAGTTTGACTAATGATGGTAATTCACTAGCAGATTTAGAATGGAGTTTTTCATTGCCCCCTGATGGTTGGATAGTCGGTTTTGCTAATCCAGTAACAAGTCTCGAACCAAGGCAATCGGCCAACATAAGCC
>JAKMFF010000325.1 GCA_022425585.1 Candidatus Poseidoniaceae archaeon | reverse complement strand
CCCTTGCCATTCTTATTAGTTTGATAGAGAATAAACGCTACAGGTAGAATTATGATGCCAAGACAGCAGGTTGCTCCGCCAAATACGAGTGCTGGTTGTTCAAGTAATTTCCATTGAGCGCTAGTTGCATCAACCAACCAAACCGTAGAATTTTCACATCCCGCTTCGCATACTATTTGTAAAACATACTCGCCACTTTCGTCTATTTCCCACTCTTCCATAATGATAAATTTACTGCCATCAGAGTCCATTGGTGTCCAGTCAGTTTTGCAATTAGTAGTCTCTATTGCATCATCTTGGACATTAGAACCAACCATCTTAAACAAGCTAACATTACTAGCATCGTCATCTACAACAATTGCCGAATAGCAGCTTTTCGATAATTCAACCGTAACACTACCCTCGCCTGTTATCGATACTTCATTGATTTTTTTGGGACTAGCAGCATCATCTATTTTGTCACCATTAGAGAAAATCGCAATAGATCCAAGCAAAATAAAGACTAGCCCAATTATTGCTACACGCATGGCCCAAGGATTACCAGAATTCTGCGCCATATCTATGCCTCGGCGGAAGTCCTCCATCAATGCTTGTACAAATCAAGCAAGACCTAATTCAGCGAGTTTTTCTGGTAAATAGGTATCTGTTACGAAATCTAGACCGTATTTTGCTAATGATTGCTGCTCAGCCTTTTTACCTAATTCCAACATCATGTTAATTTGTTCTTGCCACCATGAATCAGCAAACCGAGGGTCTGAAAGCTCAGCGTTCAGTGCTTCGATATCTTTCTTTGAAAGGTCGTCACTTGGTAGCTCATAAGCCATGATATCATCTGCGGTAATTCCTAAGTATGTCGCAGCTGGTGTAGCTAGATATTCAGAAATATGTGCAGTCTTAATTGCACCATACGCAATTGAGGCAAATATTCTGAAAGACCACGGATCACCGTCAAGGAATACAACGACTGGCAAATCCCATTCTTCGCTCATTCGTTTGATTATTCTTCTAGTGGATCTTGCTGGTTGACCTTTCAAATGAAGTAGTCCACATTTGTAATCCTCATCAAACCCATTTTCGACCAATCTGTCAAACATACCACCAGTTTCAATCGCCATGATGAAATTGATATCATGTTCTAATAACTCGATTTTTTCCTTTTCAACATTATATGGAACGCCGTAGCCCGAATCTCCAACATCATCTCGCGCATTGATTCTCATCCATTCACCTCGTCTGTTGCGCTCTTGCAAGGTTAGATTGCCAATCATTCTGGCACCATCTTCTTCAGGACGTAATTTGAAATCTTCACGCAGACATTTTGTCACAATTTCTAAATCTTCAGCAAGGTTATTCGATTCATTTTGGCTACCAAATTTACCCAAACCCCAACTTTCTGAGATGTAATACATTTCTCTTAAAGTTGAAGATTTACCAGAATCAATCATTTCTTCAATAAATTCAATGACGTGCAATGCGCGTAGTAGTTGCTTTGCCGAACCTAAACTTGTTGCGTCACGAGTTGATCGCTTCTTGCCATATTTGTAGACGCCTAATTTTTTGTCAAATCCAATATTGGTTTTTGTTCTAACGGGTAAAGTCATTGTTGGAGGCTCACCTTTGACAATTTTATCATACATTTCACCAACCACTGAATGCATAGCCACCTTGGTATCTTCTGCCGACATTCGCTTTTGTGCCATCAGAGTTCACCTCCAAATAATGTCGCTTGCCCAGTTGGCGGCTTAACTGCAGGCTCCACCTGGGGAACTTCTTCAGTTTGTGGAGTTTCTTCGCTTGGCGCAGCCTCTAGGAAACCAGATTCTGATTTTGCTTCAAGTTCTTGCATAATCTTTTCTTGATTACGAATTTCATCAAGGTATTTTTCGTCCATCTTCAAGGCACCAATAATTTCTTGACTACCTCGATAAAACACATCAGTCTCTGTCCAGTCGCCTTTTTCCAGTCCATTCAGACTGAAAGTAATGGTTAGATTTTCTCCAGGCTGAAGAGTTTCCAGTTTCCAAGCCCAAACACCAGTTGCTTCTTTTCTTCCACCAAAGACATTATTTTCCATTTTCCCACCAGATTTTTCTGGCCACGTAGCCAATATTGTGTAAGCTCTTGCTCGAGCAGTATAATTGTAAATTTTAATTGACACATCAGTCATTTTAGTTGCCTTATTCCATACAGTTTCACTCTCAGAGATCACTGCAGACATTATCTTAGTGATTGAACCTGCCAGATTTGGCACAGGTTTTGCTAAAATCTCCGCGGATTTTTTGGCAATTGCCGGCAATATGTCATTTATTAGTTCGAATTTCTCTTTGGTCTTGGCCATCTTTTTCTTCTTCTCTAGATGCTTTCTAAGTCCTCTCCCCATTTCTAGCATGGCTTTTCTGACCTCTTCTATCACCTCACCATTCTCAGCAAGAGCCTCTTTAGCTTCTGAGGTAAATTGAACATTTGTACTTGCTAAGTGAACCAATATTGCAGCAGGTCCCTTTGGAACTCCTTTCCCACCGGGCTGATCTAGGCCATACTGTCGCCAATCAACACTTTCAATGGCTTTGGTGAGTAAACATCCACCTTGTTGGTACATCAATGGTACTCGATTAGCAAAACGTAAAACTTCCACCGGCTTATCTGCCGCCATATTACCACCAAAAATTAGCCCAACTTCTACTTGGTATGGGTTGCCCAGGGAAACATTTGGCACTCTTGTCATAGTTGTTGCATATCTTGAATCAATTGTTTTGGATAGCCCTTTTTTGATGAGCATTTCTTCAATTGGCGAGAGGCAATTAGTTGGCGGATTAAGTAACTTCACTGGCTTTCCATTGAACATTTTTTCGCCTTGAAAAGCCTCCAAAAGCGCCCGCATTTGGTCAGGTTTCATCGATTTTGGCTTGACGTTTACCTCAATCTCTGCCGCTGCGCACAATTCTTTGGCCGCTCTTCCAGATACTCCTGAGAAATTCATTCGTAAAAATACCGACATTCTCGAATCCTTTGACTCGCTCAGCATTCTTTGCAATTGTCCAAGTAAAATTCCGTGAGGATGTGGCTTAATAGATTCAACCTTTCTCGGAAGCCTCTCCGTTACTCGAGGCCAAAAATGGACTTCTCCATCAGGATCGGTAAAGGTAATCTCAGCATGCGGGTTGACAATACTAGTCATGCGCAGATATTGCCAAACACTTTGCCGACCTTTCTGGTACTTAGCTTTCATTCGACAGGTTACTTCTAGTCCATGCTTCTTTATTTCACCATTCTCTTCTTCCCAAATTTCACGGCCTGAATTACTCTTAGTAGCCTTATTTTTTCTAGTGTCAAGACCAATATCAACAACCGCAGCAGTAGCCTCAGTAGCAATCTTGGATTTGACGTGAGTTGGTTTTCCAGTTGTCAATTGGCTGTACATTACTACCCCAGTAATTCCAATCCCCTGCTGCCCACGGGATTGTCTTATAGCATGAAATCTAGAACCGAACAACAGTTGTCCAAACACTTTTTCAATGCTTTTTTGTGGAATTCCTGGTCCATTATCTTCGACTTTTAACTCGATTATGTCTTTTTTTGTGTCTATCTTGGTAACTTCTACTTTGATAGTTGGCAAAATACGTGCCTCTTCACAGGCGTCAAGAGCGTTGTCTACCGCTTCTTTTACTGCAGTAATTAGCGACCTTGCCAATGAGTCAAACCCAAGGAAGTGTTTGTTCTTTTCAAAAAATTCAGAAATTGCTACTTGTTTTTGATTTGCCGCGAGTTTTTGTGCTATGCCTGACATCTTTGTCACTCCGTTTCTGGTCCTCCTTAGTCCGAATGACCTCGGGCCAGCAACACAGTAATTCGATTACCGACGGTACATAATAACTAACATAAAAATGACCTCAAATCATTCAATTATCGAGCCTTCAGTTTGTTGACGTTCCAAGTTTTCCATGATTTGTTTACCTTTGACAATCATATAAATCGTGATAATAATCGACAAAACAACGATCACCAAATCAAATGGGGTTTTTGCCGTAGTTTCAATTCCATTACTGGTGACAATCGTCTGTGAACCCCACCAAGCATACATTATGGAGGGAACAATCATCCCTAAATTACCTATTAGATAATCTCTAAATTTTACTTCTGTAGCGCCATATGCATAATTTAACACCCCATAGGGGATAACCAGACTAATTCTAGTAAGAGCTACTACATTGGTACCTTGGTCAACTATTTCTTGTTCTAATCCACTCAAGCTAGGATGTTTACCAAGTGCTTTTCTAGCATAGGGGTTCATCCATTTTTTGCCAAGTAAGAATGGCGCAATTGCCCCGAGCATTGAGCCAATATAGGCAATCAGTATACCTGGTCCAAAACCATAAATCACTCCAGCGAGATATTTGTGAAAACTCGCTGGTAAGGCAATTATGCCAAAAATTATGTACAGCAGGATAAAAATTATCATGCCATATAACTCATTATCGGCAAACCATGCTAGGTAATCAAGAAATAACGACATCAAGACTTGGGTTAAAGAAATTGTCAAAGCGATACCAGTAATTATAATCGATACAGCAATCAAACTCGTTCTCTTTTTCATAACTATCATTCAAACAAGTTGCTTGCCCAAGAGGTTATTTTGCCAGTGAAAGCAGATGAAGCAACCGTCAATGGGCTTGCTAGATACAATTTACCCGGGCCAGAGCGACCTTGAAAGTTACGATTGATAGCAGATACAGTGACTTGCTCAGGATTTATTGACACGCCAGGTCCAGCACCAATACACGCACCACAACCTGGATCGATTAACTTCACGCCCACTCTTTGAAATAATTCATGCCAACCTTTTCTAACCGCTAGATCCTTGACCAGTCCAGAACCATACTGGATGAAAAATTCCACTCCATCCGCAACTTCAATTCCTAAATCAGCAGCAGCTTGACAGACTAATGCATAGTAAGCAATGTCATCCTCTTTACCGGCAGTACATGACCCGCCATACGCGATATCAACCCTAACTTCACCAATTTCGGAAATTAATGCACCATTAGTCGGATCACTGGGCACACCTTTGTCAGGATTGCCCGGATGGGCTACCATCGGTTCGATTTTAGATAAGTCAATATGGTGTACTCCGCCGCTGTATTCAGCCCCTTCATCAGGAGTTACTGCGTTCTGTTCCATTTGTTTGATATCAAGATGCGGCATCGATCGCTTCATCCACTCGTACAATTTTCCATCTGGTTCGCAAATCCCAGTTCTGGCCGAACATTCTGTTGCCATATTGCACAATGTTGCTCGTTCATCAACCGAAAGGCTTGCTAAGCCAGGACCGCCAAATTCCATTGACCTGTTCAAAGTTAACTCTTCCCTTGCATGATCAGCAAGAATGTAAAGAATCACATCTTTAGCCGTACATCCTGGACTTAGTACGCCAGATAATTCAAATCTTATTGACTCAGGTACCTTTACAAAAGTAAATCCTGAACTAATCAAATTAGAGTACTCTGTGGCTCCAACACCCCATGTGAGTGCGTTAGAAGCTCCTCCCATACATGTGTGAGAATCAGTTGCCTGAACAAAATCTCCTACTTCAATAAATTCTTCACGAGCCACTTGATGACAAATGCCGGGTGAAACTCCATTAATTGCTGAATAATCTCTAACACCAGTGTGGCCTTGGAAGGCTTTTTGTAAGTCTCGCAAGGTTTGTACCTTATCCATGAAAGGTACAAATTTGGGGTTGTGATGTGCATAGAGCAAATGGTCTTCAAAGACTGCAAATTTGCTAGGATTTGGCAAGGCATAATCCTCACCATATTCTTGCCCAAGGAAGGTGTGAACTTGAGCGGTGGTGAATTCATGCGAATATCCACTTTGAACTTGAGTAATTACTGGGTCATCAGGTTTGACACACTGGTCAGGCTTTTGCCCGACTAGGTTACGAGCAATTATTTTCTCAGCCATAGTCATTGGTCTGTCTTCTGTATCCATTTCTGGGAGCTGAATTTCATTATTCTTTAGTGACTTGGCAAATGGAAATAGCCCACCCTTTTCGATAATTATTTTTGTTACTACATCATATTTATCGGTGAATTTTGTCAGGGGTAATGCTGCTTTTTCCTGTAGTTGTTCAAGCATGTTGTAATCGCCCATCAATTGCCCAAGATTGATGTTATTTCTTTCGTGTATTGGGGCAAATGACGCAGCTATGACTATTCTTATGCCCGCCCAACGCTCACACTGGGCTGCTGTTTCCCTACTAGAGCCAGTGCCTTTCCTTTGACCAGATACTATG
>JAKMFF010000322.1 GCA_022425585.1 Candidatus Poseidoniaceae archaeon | reverse complement strand
ATTTGACACTACCATTCCTTGCCGACCTTGGCGAAGATTCGTGGCAAACTGGCACAGGTCTGAAAGAAACTGAGGTAATTATTGAAGTTACTATGGCTGTAAACCCAGGAAGAGTATGGAAAGCACTACTTGAGCCAACCACTACTGAAGTATTCGACTTGCCAAAGGGCAACAAGGGTACAGCAGCAAACCTTTGGGGAGATATTTTCATCAATAATGAAGCACTTCACGACAAGATGAAGCGCGACAATCTAGGACATTATCTGAAATTGTTGAAAATGGCTTACCATTGGAGTAACGATGAAGCTAAGAAGATTCACGGTTTGAAGACAAAGCGAACTCAGAAGAGTTCATGAACAGGGGATTTTTGCCTTAAGGCATGTCTCAACCAAATGACGGCTCAGGGCGCGCCCCGGTAGCTATTGTTAGGCCGACAACTTCGGTGACAAGCGGAGTCGCAGTAACGCAAAAACTAGTTTCTGCTGCAGTTGCCTTTGGCAATTTACTCAAAGGCACTTTCGGGCCAAACGGCCTGGATAAAATGCTCTACAAAACCAATGGCGAAACCGCAGTTACCAATGACGGCGCTAAGATTGTAGCCGAATTACTGGTGAAGCATCCTGCAGCCAAAGCCTTCGTTCAATTAGCGAAATCACAGGAAAACGCCTGCGGCGATGGCGTTACCGGATGTCTTATTTTCGCTAGCGAATTGATGCGTGAATCAGGAGTTTTACTAGAAAAAGGCCTTCACCCACTGGTTCTAGTCAATGGGTTTAGAGAGGCCATGGACAAGACTATCCAAGGTTTGATGAATCATGCCAAGGAAGTAAGTATCGCTGATGAGAGTATACTTCAGTCAGTTGCTAGAACTGCTATGACTGGCACTTCAGTAGAATCAGTGGGCAGTCAACTTGCAGATATTATTGTCAAAGCAGCCATCCATGTCGCTAAGCAAGATGATGACTATACTTCTGTCAACATTGAACAGGTTAGAATGGCCAAGAAAGGAATAGGCAGTTTGTCAGACACCAAACTAATCAAAGGCATCATCATTGATAAAAACCTAGATTTGGAACGCTTACCACGTAAACTTACAGCCGGCAAGGTGGTGGTATTTTCCTGTCCACTGGAAATTGAGAAGACCAGTTATGATTCCGAAATAGAGATCTCATCGACTGAACAATGGGTCGCTTTTATGGACGCCGAGGAAGCGATACTTGAAAATAAAGCCCAGAGCATTATTGATAGTGGAGCGTCAATGGTATTCTGCGCTGAAACAATTGATGCCAGAATATTGCACCGATTGGCTGATAACGATATATTTACCCTGGCATCTATTGACAAAGCCGGCGCCGAAGATGTTGCACTTGCCACTGGTGCACTGATGATAGACCACATTGACGGGATTGATGACAACACCCTGGGCTCTTTTGAATCAATGGTCGTAGAATCTTATGATAGTGATGAAGGCCGCCGAGACAGATTGTACTTGAACGCAGGGACTTCTTCTGGATTGACGACAATCGATGTTTGTGGAGCTGGCGGCGTCGCTAGTGATGAATTTGTCAGAGGCATCTACGATGCACTGAATTCAGTTGCCAGTTCAATTGAATCAGGCAGCGTTTTGATTGGTGGCGGTAATGCACATATCACCGCAGCCTTGGCAATGAGGGAACATGCCGAATCAATAGCTGGCAGAGAACGGTTAGCCATTGAAGCATTTGCCAGATCATTAGAAGCAGTACCTGCAACATTAATTGCCAACTCAGGAAATAATATGCTAGACGGACTACTCGAATTACGTTCTATGGTTAGGAATGATTTACCAGGCAGCGGAATTGATGCTGAAGGCAAGCCAATGGAATTAACTGACGTTTGGGAATGCTCTGACACAATATTGCATGGACTAGAGGCCGCATGCGAAACTGCTTGCGGACTACTGCGCGTTGACCAAGTTATTTCAGCGCGTGGCGATTAAATAACTCAGCGTTATGTTCATACGGCTCTTAGCAGACCACAACTTGGGTCGCCTCCATGGAACAGTCACACAAACCTAGAGCACTGTTGAGTGTATATGACAAAACAGGGATTGTTGATTTTGCTAAATCATTGGATGAACTAGGCTTTCAATTAATTTCGACAGGTGGTACTGCTAAGAAACTCAAGGCAGCAGGTTTGTCAGTAATCAGTGTTTCAGAAGTAACAGGTCACCCGGAAATTTTTGATGGACGAGTCAAATCATTACATCCAGCAATTCACGGCCCCCTACTTGCTCGCCTTGAAAGCGAGGAAGATAGACTTGGGCTTGCAGAACTTGGCTATGGGCCAATCAACCTCGTTGCTTGTAATTTGTATCCATTCAGCCAAGCAGCAAGCCAACAACCAAGATTAGATGACCCAGATTTACTGGAAATGATCGATATTGGTGGTCCAACAATGGTTCGAGCATCAGCTAAAAACCACCGTAACGTGATTATCGTCTGCAATCCAGTAAATTATTCAAAAGTAATCGCTGAACTCAAAGCGGCAGGTTCTAGTGACGCAGTATCATCACAATTTCGCCAAAACTTAGCATTAGAGGCATTTGAACATACAGCAAGCTATGATAGCGCAATCTCAGGCGAATTACACGCACGCTGGATTGGTAGGCCAGAGGCTTATGACGACAAGAATGAACAGGAAATACGCCTACCAGCAGCACTACTTTCCTCTGCTTTCAAAGTTCACAATCTGCGCTACGGAGAGAACGGCCATCAAGCGGCTGCTATGTACATTGACCCTAAAGAAATAGGTCAACATTCTACCTTAGTAACCGCTCATGTTGAAGGGGGTAAAGAGATGTCTTACAACAATTACTCAGATGCAGATGCGACATTACGACTTTGCCGCTCACTGTCGACCAAAGAGTGGCCAAACACCCCCCATGCTTGTGTAATAGTCAAGCATAACAACCCCTGTGGGGCTGCGCTTGGTAAAACTCAACTAGAGGCTTATGAGGCCGCGCTAGCAAGTGACCCCGAATCGGCATTTGGCTCGATTATTTGTTTCAATGAGCCACTAGAATTATCCACTGCTAAAGCCATGGAGCCGTTATTCATTGAGGTATTAATGGCGCCAAATTACCACAAGGAAGCAAAAGAATTTGTTATGCAGAAAAAGAATCGCCGAATTTTGACAATTGAGTCACCTAACAATAGATTAGCAGCACTTGAGAGAATTTTAGTCAAGAAACCAATTGAAGGCGGCTGGATAGTTCAAACAGAGGAAGCACCAATTATTGATTGGGATAAAGCGAAAGTGGTCACAAAAATACAACCAAGCCAGGCTGAACTAGATAGCATGAGATTTGCCGTAAGAGTCTGCGAACAAGTCAAATCTAATGCGATTGTAATGGTCCAAGGTACCGCAACAGTTGGTATTGGGCCAGGGCAAACTAGTCGTGTTGAAGCGGTCAGAATCGCAGCCCGAAGGGCTGGCCGTAGAGCTAAAGGTTCGGTACTTGCATCAGATGCCTTCTTCCCATTCAAAGATGGTTTAGAGCAAGCAGCAGGTGCTGGGGCCTCGGCAATAGTTCAACCGGGTGGCTCGATTAGAGATCAAGAAGTAATAGACGCTGCAGATGAAATGGGCGTTTCTATGCTATTTACCGGTCATCGATTGTTTAGGCATTGAGCGTCGAAGCAATCAAAGCAAACCAGTGCTGCCGAGGTAACATGGCAAATACAACCGGCTTGGCAAGAGTTGGCACACCAGAAGATCCCATTAGGTGTGCAATCCTAATCTCTGGGTCCGGTAGTGGTATGCAAGCTATGCTAAACCACCAAAGCGGTGCTGACTGCTCTCATTACACAGCCCTGGTTATCAGCAACAAATCAGGCGTCGGCGGAATATCTCGTGCCCAAGAATTTGACATTCCCGTAGCGGTTGTAGAGGTTCCGGTAATCGAAAATAGAGTAGATGCTCGACATCAGCATGAAGCAAAAATAGACGAATTACTACTACAACATGAAGTTGAACTAGTTATCCTAAGCGGGTACATGCGGCTATTGAGCGAACAATTCATCAATAACTGGGCAGGACAGATAGTCAATATTCACCCTTCACTATTGCCGGATTTCCCAGGAGCCCATGCCCATCGAGAGGTAATTGCAGCAGGAGTTAACAAATCAGGCTGTACTGTTCATTTTGTCGATGCTGGGATGGATACAGGGGAAATAATTGCTCAATGCGAGGTAGAGGTTTTGCGGGGCGACACCGAATCTTCTTTGGC
>JAKMFF010000316.1 GCA_022425585.1 Candidatus Poseidoniaceae archaeon | reverse complement strand
CGCCGCCGAAAACGCCATACGCGAAACCTGTCTTACTAACGGAGTAGACAAGGTGTGGCACCAAATAGGTGAAAAAACCCCCTTACTTGCCCAGTTTATTGGTTTTCCCGTGGCTAAAAAGAAAGCTAAGACGAAAAAGAAAGTATCACTATCTGTCGCCAAAGTTGACGTTTTTGACAATGAACAACTTGGTCAAGCAATATCTCAGTTATCTTTGCTTTGTGGTGATGCAGCCCAACAAATTGCGATTCAAAAAATACAATCCCAAATTTCCTCCAGAAGAAGTATTGAGGCGGGGGAAAGCCTGCTATCCCTTACCGGTGACGCGTCAGTAATATCTGTAATACTTGCAATTGCTAGCGGCTTAGACTCACAAAAAGCGCTGAAAGAATTAGCTAAGAGGGATAAGGAATTAGCCGATCAATTCAGTGATCTTGTAGATTTAGTCAACGGTAAAGTAAATGATTGGAGTAAGAGTATCAGTGGCGGAGATGACGGGTTATCAAAAGCAAGAAGGAGGTTTGCGTGGCTTAATTTTACTGACGAGGTTGAAAAATTATCACCTGCTGAAATTTTAGCCGGGATTGAACTTTTAGAGACAATTCCTAACTCACAATTGCAAGTTCAAAATTTGAAATGGATTCATTTATCTGCCTTAGCGGCAAGTGGTAAAAGCGAGACTGCAGCCGACGCTTTAGTCACTTACAGCCTTGATAATGCAATAGATATTGACAACTTATATCAATTAGTATCTCAATTAAATTCTCCAGCAGTAGAAGATTGGCTTAAGAGCCAGCTAAACGTTCTTGATGAAGGTGCATTAGTGTACATAACTCAGCATGAAACCTCATCACTAGATTTGAAAAATGAATGCTTCAAGATGCTTCAAGACGGTGGTGGAGAAGCATGGGAAGAATCAAGCATAGCAGCAATAGCAGTATTTGCTCAAAAACTCGAATTAAGAAGATTGAGTAAAATTTTGACTAATAACGATTTAGCCCCCATGTCACATCCGCATGAAACCCTGTTATCGTATCACTTACTTGCTACCAATCAAGAGCATAACCTGTGGGAAAAGTCAACTCAGATGAGAAAACTTGCCCTAAACTCAATTCACAGTACCGCTTCGCCAGAATATTTGTCTCCAATGTCACAGAGTTTAATCATGCTAATGGAAGGCAACAAAATAGATGATGAACACTTTACCGTACTTGGTAAGAAAGGCTACCAAGCCCTTAGGCAAGCAAGAAATGCATTGAAGCAAGGTGGTACAGGGATTACATCAAGAACTCACATCAATCATCTAACTAATAGTGTGGAAAAGGCAGACTTAACCACCTTAGAATCTAATCTTTTGATGGCCTTAATTTCAACATTGAAATTAAATCAGGCAACCATTTCATTACAACATGGTGATGCAGATGAAGAAATATTTGCCACCTTAAACAGTTTAGTTATTGGGTCTGAGATTCCTACTAGATTTATTCGGGCGATTCGTCAATTAGTCTTCAATCATGATATTGGCTTAGAACAACTGGTCACCTGGTATCAACAAAACGACCCATTATCTCCTTGGCATACTTTGTCTAGAGCAGCGTTATTTGCGCAAAATAATGAGGAGCTGAATGCTGCAAGAGAGTACCGCAGAGCCGCAGAAAGTGAAGAATACGACTATGAACATTCAATGATTCTTTACCGCAAATCAATAATTCATCTTGCTCATGCCGAGCAATGGAAAGAAGCCGTCGAACTATTAGATACCAAACCCGCGTTGCGTACTGCAATAACCAAACGCTTCCAACTTTATCTCAAAGTCTCATTTACTGCAAGCAATCAAAAAACCAATGAAGCGACACAGTTATTGAAAGACTTTGTTCGCTATTCAAAAGAAGTCGAGGAAGAAAATCTTGACGGAGAAATGGAAACAAAAACCATCACATTCTTTGCCGAAGATGAACTAGACACGTTGAGAAATTATCCGTTTGAACATTCAAGAGAATTGCCCGGCGATCCGTTTTTGGGGCGCGTTACTGCAGCACTAAATGCGATTCAACGCAACAAACGACGTAATCGACATAGTTTTGATAACAGATTCCGCAATGAAATGCAGCAAACCCCACCTACGATAATGGCGATTTATGATATCGCTCGGGACGCTGCTGAAAAGATACCTATTGAAGGTCTAACCTATCTTGAGAGGGCGCAGAATTCTGGTAAATTCAAGCCATCAGAAATGAAGACATTATTTGACGCGGAAAGAGCACTATTTGCCACACATAAGCTACAAATTCCTAATTCGTCAAGACGTTATCTGAAGAATTTAGCATTGCCTCCGTTGGTAGTTGTAGATACTAACATCCTAGTGGATGCATTGGTGGACAAAATTGCTCACAATCTTGAGTTGGCTAGTGAAACAAGTCTAGACTTGTTTGAGCATGATAACTTCCACAAAGTGCTCAAAAGCCGTGCAGATGCAGGGAGAATCAATCTTTGGCTACCTTCCATAGTGAAACAAGAACTTACTGAACTAAGTAAACGCCACGGCAAATTAAAGGCTAAATTTAGTTCTTCTTTAGTTAAGCCAGAAGTGCTTGAGTCAGTGCTTGATGACGCTAAAATTGCTAAATTAGTTGATGAAATAATTTCAGAGTATAGCCGCTGGAAACCACTTGATATTCATACTGAGAGAGACGCCATTGACGAACAATCAGATCAGGAAATCAGCCACTTCTTAGCCGAATTTTCGGAAATATATGATGAATTAACCGATATGAAATTAAGAAGAGATCCTAAACAAAACCGTACAGAAATTAACGGCAAGGCAATCTTCCCAGAACCAGCAGACCGTGAAATTATGGCAATATGCCGGAACTTAGCGTCTCAGTCCTTAGAAGGA
>JAKMFF010000306.1 GCA_022425585.1 Candidatus Poseidoniaceae archaeon | reverse complement strand
TATTGACCAAAGTTGTGAATCCTGTGAGGAAGCAACAGTGCCTGAAACCTCAAGCAGATCACTTCTTTCAGTACCAAGATAGTCAACCTGTACATCAAACTCTATGTTTTTGTATGACTCATCATCAGTCTGTGCATTTAGTACAGAGGTTTCGATATAAGTGACATTCCTTAGCGTATCCTCTAATATTGTTATTTGAGTATCTGAATTAATCTTTCTAGTATATTCTAGAACAAGTTCTGTGATACCTTGCTCAATAGAACTTAACCCAGTAGTCGAATAGTTCATTTCCAAACTTTGATGATGTTGATTTGTGGTGAATTCAGAGGTTATTCTCGCATCCCCAATAGGCAATAATATTTTGGCTTCTCCATCTGCATCAAAGGTTAAATCCCATTTTGCACCAACAAAGACATCTACAACCATAACAACTGGAGAGTTTGTGATTATATCTTCACCAGTTGCAAAACCATTGTCTCCAGCATGATATTGATTCAATTCTATATCAGTCCATAGGGTATTTATTTCTAACCATCCGCCAGATTTCATTTCTAGAGTTATTTCGCCGCCATCAAACACATTAGCGTCTAAGTATCCAATAGCAATTCCTCCACCATTTTCGTTGGTATTTTGGCTTTCAACAACTACGATCCAATTTCCTGGGGTCAATGTAGTGTCCCAAGATAACTCACCATTTTCATATGTACCAGTTAGAGAGATCGCAGATAATTGGTTATCTGTTTCAGGGTACAAGGTTATCGATGAACCGTCTAGTTGTAATTCAGCATCAGGCATATTTGTGGTAACCAATCCAGATACGGCAACACTGCTGGCAGTGATTTGATGAGACTCTACTATTGCTTCATCTTCTACGATTAGATTAGAGCTGTTAGTGCTGTTGTAATAGGTTGTAACATATCCAGATTTCTCCATGGATACATTAAGTTCAGTTCTTATCGGGACAAATGTGGACCACAAGCCATTAACGTCTGTGGCTACAGTTTCATTGATTGTTTCATCAGCACTAGTAATCACAACACTAACATTTTCAACATATTCGTTTGGAGTTGCAGAATTATCTAGATTAATATCCCAGTAAACTCTACCACCAATTTGCACACTTACATCAGCATATATTGATTCTAAGTGTAATTCGTTGTCAATAATATTTTCAGATAATATTTGTTGGTCATCTTGTATTATCCATTGTCGGTCATCCGAAATTTGCTCCAATACCAAAGAATAATTACCAGGCATTAACATATCATAAACATAACCAGTTGAGTTAGATGGTTGTAATGTTATGTTGCCAAACCCATCGTTACTAACAGCAGTGACCCTAGCATCAGCAATTGGGTTATCTGTGAGGTTCTCTGTTAGATTGAAGCTTACTTCCATAGCTGGAACTAAATTAAGTTCCATGTTTACCCTATTAGCGCTAGAAGAGTCAATCATTAGAGGTGCCCTTAGAAGGTAGGTTTCATTCTCAACAACCTTTGGTGCAACAATAATCACCCAATCACCTGCTGGTACGTAGCCGGCAAAGGTTCCATTTTCTTGGGTAACTAAACTCCTCCATGCATTATCATTTTCGTTGTACAAGAGGAATTCAAGGTTTTCCGCCCCAACATCATTTTGCAGTAATTCACCAGAGACCAACCATTCGTTTGAAAATGTGATGTTGTAATTGGTAACTGAATCTTCTCTGAAGTCAACGAAAATTTGTGTTGTTTGGAAAAATTGGTTAAAATCAGAGGAGTAATCATCACTATCGTAGTCAGTAATTGACAGTAAATACGATCCTGGCCTAACGCTTAGTTTGTAATCCCCATTTTCTATGACTTGATTTGTGCTGTTGATATAGTAAGTATCTTGAGTGAATATGGTTGGTATTAACGAGAAATTACTGAATACTGATAGTCCATCCTCACATGTATCATTGGCAGATACACAAACAGATACTGTGATATCGACTAATTGCGGATTAGCGACTAGTTCAAATGTAGTTGAGACACCATTATCAGAAATGTTTGCCCCTGTTATGCTAGTAAAGTTGAATTCATCGTCAACAAATATATCATAATTGTCATTTGCCACATTGAACACAAAACTTCCGTCGTCTTCTGAAGGGATTGTCCACTCAAATCCAGACGAGTCTTTAGCGACTACAACAGGATTGTAGCCATCATAGAACTCTGCGTTCCATTGAGTTTTGTTATCATAAGTAAACAAGGCACCTTGAACAGTTGTTGTTTCCTTAAGATATTGATTAGACAAATCATAATCTGTTACATTTTCTGGTGAGAAATCAATACCAAGTCCATGAGTAAGTGTTGTCGAGTAGGCAATTAATTGATATTCTCTGTCACCAGGAACTAGCAGGGAAAAGTTGCCATCGTTATCTGTTGAGACAGAATAGCTAAACTCTTCGCTTTGTATCTTGAAGGCAAGGTTTTGTGCAATTACTGAATTATCAATCCGATCAGTAGAACTCCATGTTTCATTAAATTCTGAGGTATAAGCCCTGAGATTTCCAGTCAATGTGGTTGCTATTGAAAACGGTGCATCTAGTGTTAAATTATCTTCACTGACGGCAAATGTAGTAAATATGACATATGATTCTGAGTTTTCATCAGTTAACTCATAATTACCAGGGATGAGTTCTAAGCTTACTAGTCCATTATCGTCAGTGGTATATTGCTGACTGAAGAAAATCTCACTTGAAGATATAGTTATATTTCTATTAGATAGATTCAACAATTCTTCCCCGTCCCCATCTATCGGAGAAACTAACTGTATGTCTACATCAAACATTTGTGGGATAAAACTGATTGGCGAAATCACTCCAGCATCTGTTGTAACGGTTACAACATCTTGAATTTCGTTGTATCCATCACCGTCCATGTCTATTCTAAACGAGTATGCACCTGGATGTAATGGGCCGAAGTAATATCCACCTGTTTCATTTGACTTGATTTCAATCTCGGAAGCATTCTCTTCGTTGACATTTTCGAAGAATATCGATAAATCAGTAATTGGGCTTCCAGTTGAATCTGTCACATTTCCTGCGATTAATGATCCTGGCATGTTCAGAGTTACACCGAAGGAAGGATCAATTCCCACAGATACAGTGTCGGGTAATTCTACCTCACTGCCGTCATCGAACATTACTAAGGCTTGATATTCTCCTGGCACTATTCCTGTTTGGTAGAATGAACCCGGGCTAACCATTTCTCCTGAGAAATGTCCGGAGCCGACGAATCTTCCTGTTCCATTGAATATTCCAGTCCCTTCAAAGAAACCAATGCCTTCGAAAGAAGCACCATTATGTTCCTGAATTAGGATTGTTTCTCCAGCAGAGGTAAATCTTCCATTGGCATTCACAAGACCATCAATCAGGTAAACAGGTAAATCTCCAGTATCATCAATCAAACATACTGTTTCATTTACAGGCATAGTGTTACCGATGAATCGTTAGCGTCAACATCACAATTGACGTTAAATCCATCATTAAGGTCGATCCAAGATGCTGTCAATTCCCCAGTACCGTTCCATGAACCATTTGCGATGTATGTTCTTCCGTCGCCGATAGATCTAGTAAATGTACCAACAAAGTTGACTACTGATGCCAAACCATTTGATTCAAATGTTCCATTTTCGTCAAATACTGCTTCACCAGTACCCTGTAAAATTCTAGTTTCTTCTGTAGAGAATGAACCGTTAGTAGTGACCAGTAGCATATCATCAGAGGCTTGGTGAACGTTAACCAGTTTGATAGTTGTGTCAACTATTGCATCACCATCAAATGATTCATCACCAATCCAAGTTAGTTGGCCGGATATACCGCTGCTGTCAACTTGAATATTCATAGAATCGGTAAATTCAGCAGTTCTGTTAGCCTGCTCACCTGTGACATTCATTACTGAATCGCCCAACCAAGTCATGTTTGCTACGTTACCAAGTACTGCAGTAACAGGGAATATAGTTCTTGCAGTTTCATCTGGTAGACAAACATTGTATTGAGAATTGTATGACTCATATGAATCACAAAGCATGTCGCCCCAATTTTGCATGTAACTTCCGTCGCTAATTGATGTCCTTGCTGGTTCAGCATCAAAGGTTCCAACAAAAGCACTGACTCTTATCTTACCCGCTGGAGCGATAAAAGACCAATCACCATTTGCATCGGCATCGGTATAGCCGATTGGAATCCAATATGTATCCTCGTCCAAGTCTTCAGCACCTTCACCAGAGTAAGCATCTCTCTCGATTAGTAGCCTGACACCAGGAACTGGGTTACCATCATCACTCATAGTCACTTGACCACTGATTTCGGCACCAGAGTAATATTTCATTATCTTAACATAGGTGTTAGCTCTGAAGGTTGTATCATTTGCATCTTCACTATACCAGTTAGATATGACAAAGTGATTCATCATAGCGCCAGGCATAGGCAATGCATTTTGTAAGATTGACCCCGGAGTTCCACCGATACCAAAGTGCTGAGCCGGCTGTGGGTTCGAGAATTCTGTATTCACACCAAGCGAAGATGCACCATAACCAACGTAAGTTCTTGCCAGCATAGTGTCAAAGAAGGCAGGGTTGTGGTCTACTCTAACATCTTGAACCAATAGCGGATCGATTTCCAATCCGGCTTGTTGATCAAGGAAGTCATTTACCATTGCTTCATCTACTTCTTCTCTTGTCATCTCAAAACTTCTGTCACCTCTGGAGGTTTCATAGGTCTCGTCCATGAAGGTTGAAATGTCTTGGCCGCTCAAAATAGTTGGTGCACCGAAAATACCCATAGGTTGTTCGCCGTTATATGCTGCATCAGCAGTGTAACGACCAGCTCTAGGGTACAGTCTGTTGTCGATGGCAAAGTATCTAATTTCGTGATCTCTTTCAACCATATCACCAGGAAGACCTTCATAATCTTGAACTTTGTAATAGCCTTCCATGCCAATTAAGTCATCATATAGGTTTACTATCTCTGGTTCAGTCATAATATCGTTAAGTAATTGAACGGTTAATGCTAATCTTGTGTTTGCTCGGTGAATGTGAGTTGATACTGAATCAAACTCATCTCGCAAGTCGTTGGTGTACCAGTAGTCTCCAAAGATGTAATGTGTGGTTTTGTAACTGGATTCTTGGCCAGATCTCACGTTGCTATTGAATGTGGAGTTTGCATCTGAAAAATCACTGTAGTCTCCATCGACACATGAGGTATAAACTTCTGGGTCACAATCAACTTTCTCACGATCTTGGTATAGTCGGTAGTAAAGAGTGCTTGTATCAGCAATCCCGTCAACTCTATGATAGCCACTAGCCATTACATTTTCACTATTCGTTTGAATCTGTGATGCCTCATTGGTTTGAATTACAGTAAAAGCATAATCATCAATTATATTACGCATTTTATCGTTATCACCCTCTTCTTGGATGGTTTCAAACAATTCATATTGTTCAGAATCCATATGTCTTTCAACTATGTTTGAGAACCCTGAAGTTAGTTCATAGTCATCAGTGTTAAGTTGATTATACCGCAAGTCTCCTGTGGCTAATTGCCATGTAAACATGGAGATTAAGTCTGCTTGATTTCTAGCTAACAGCATATTACCCGATGCAGGAATACCTGACTGGAAGTTGTCAGAAACAGATGGATGTTGACCGGTATCAAGGGCTTGGAAACCATAATCCCACCATGAGACAAATGCAGGTCTTTGAGAATAGTCCATTTGAGCATCTTGCTGTGTCATCCAGTCATAGGCACTATTCCAGCCATAGTCATTAAATCCAGAACCAAATGATCCAAGATACTTGTTACCTGAATATGCACTGCTATCCAAAACCGAGAATCCGGCTAACTCCCATCTTAGAGCGTCAGGTATGAGGTTGTAAATAGTTTCATCGAGATCATCTTCACTATCATCTGTTCCGGGTATTGCAGAATCTAATCCGTACGTGAATTGTTGTCCACCTACTAGCAAAATAATCAACAATATTGCAGAGAAAGAAGGAGTTCTCCATACTGCCTTTCTAGCACCAGCAATTCTGTCTGCTGGAGTCCTGATTCCGAATTTTTTCCACGCCTTTACCAAACCACGGAAATTAGCTTTATCCCAAAGTGCGACTATTCCCCATGCACCAAGTACTGCTACTGCAGGTGTTGCGTTAAACATGAATCTTGCAGCAGTCCAGGACATGTAGGTAGCGGTAAAAATCCATATTCCAAAGAATAGGTGTGATTGATTTTTATTTCTAAATGTCGACCAAAGTGCATAGAATCCCATGGCTAGTGCAAGGACCAATACAATAGGTCCCAACTGGGCAAATAACTGACCACGGGCTGGTGGATTAGCCTCAGCAACTGTTCCAAAAATCTTGGTCTTGCTGAAATATCCACTTCCTGTGAACAGAACATCCCATGCATTGCTAAATTCTAGTTGCTTCAAAACAAACAATATGGCAAAGAATACGGTTGCTGCCACAAAGAGGGTTCCCAAAACAAGTAACCATGGCTTATCTCTAAATCCGGTGGTAACGTATGCAATCGCTAATGTGAATCCTAGGACGAACAAGAATGGTTGTAATCCAGTGCCATCTAAAACAAGGTTCATTTGCGGGTGTGCATAGAATGGTAATGCCATTAGAAGATTGGCAAATAACATTGCTAAGAACAACGAATTGAGTGAGGTAGAATCTTTTCTGCGGAACATGTTGAGGGCTACCTGAGCGAAGTATGCCAGGAATAGTATGCTTGGACCGACAACGAAACCTTTCCAAGCCAACGAGGCGATACCAAAGGAAACACCAGCAAGTACGGCAAATGCCATAGCAGGCCTACGCTCTCTTGCAATTACTCCATAAGAGTTCAAAATCGATGTGATTCTTGGCGAAGAGGTTTTAGTTAAACGGTCATTGCTAGAATACTTGATGGCTTTGAACCAAAACATGAATCCCATTGAAATGAATAGCATTACAAAGGCATCGTGGTCTGCAAGCGCCCAGGTAGAATGAGAAACGTGAGCTGGCATGAAGGCAATTAACCAAGCAGCCACTACTCCGGTAGACTTGCCGAAGTTGTCCTTGGCAATGGTAGCAATTGGGAATATGGTAAGTGCACCGTATATTGCTGGTAGTCCTAGTATAGCATACCAAACTGCGTCATTACCAAGCATTGGTTCCAGAATCATTGCCAATAGGGCAATTGACCAGGTAAACAACGGTGGACGTGGATTGACACCACCTAGTGGATAAGCACGATCTGCGTCAAAAATCAGGTGTGCATTATTTGCTAGAATATAATCAACAACACGCTTCATGTACCATGGGTCAGACCCTCCAGTCATATCCCAGTCGCCAGTTCCAACAGCATTCATTGACGGAACAATGTACCATTGAATTCTGATTACCAGTCCGAAAAAGAAAGCCATACCGATCATCAAACTAGACCAATGAGCATCCCAGAATTTTCTAGCGCCACTGACTTCATGATCATCTAAGTTTGCCCAGCCACCGTATTTCTCATGTGTTGAAATCATGTATATTCCAACACAAATAAAGAACGTGAAACCAAGCCAAATTAGTGAGCCCCAAGTACCTTCAAGTTGCTCGGACTCCCAAATTCCTGCTTCGTACCATGCAGACACTAAGTATAGTGCCCACATTGAACCAATAAACATTGAACGAGTATACCACTTTTCTGCTGCCATTCCAGCAACAACCATCGCCACCATACCAGTAAAGAAAGCACCCCAGAAGCCAAAATGACCATGATAGCCGTCTGCGTCTGTGACGCCCAGTTTATCTGCCATAGAGACCGCATCAAAATGGTACAGGCTACCGACATGTGCTAGAATCCAAACTGCTGCAGCGATTTGCAATGGTAGAGTTGATTTGTTGTAAGAACCTTCATGTTGTGCAATCTTAGAGAACCAACCATCTTCTCCAGCAGGGTTTAGAGTGCCTCTAGAGAGTACTGCTGCGAGTAAACCAAGGACAACAAATATTGTCAAATAACTGAAAAATACGTAGCCTAATGCTTGCCTTTGGAGGTTTAGTGTATCTTTTAGGGAACCATCTGCAAAGGTATACAGAGTATCTAAATCGCTGTTGTATGAACCAACAGCAACCATACCGACATTAATTCCCATAACAGCAAATGTGAGCATTGTAGCAAATTCATGACGTCCTCTTGAATCAAACAAAAATACACCAAAGGCAACTACTAGAAATTGTAAAGCCACAAATGCACCTTGGTCAGTCAAGTGAGTAATAGCTTGATGACCAACCATTGCTGCACCCAATGTTGCTAGAGAAAGAACCGAGGAAGAGAGTTTTACGGCACCATTATCTCTGACAACTCTTGGGGTGATACCCAAGGTAGCCGCTACTGCAACAAGCAGCATCGGTGTCATATTTTCTAGGTTTAGGTCGAAGTCAAATCCTGCGACCATAATTGCTGCGATTGCCAGCATTACTGCAAGGGGCGCTATTAGCCACCCAAGCATTGGTGCTGGAGAGTTTCGCAATGTTGTTGTTTTCTCTTCCATTTTTTTTCCCTCATCGGTGTTTCGCGACAGCCGTAAGGCTGGAGCAACTTGCCCACTTTAGAACCTCTTTTAATAGTGACGCACGATAGAAGTTTTATCTTTGACTCAGTATAGCGTTTATCCTAAGAAAACAAGTCACTGTTTAGCGTTCAATATTTGACCACCAATATCGGTCCTAAAATGGCCACCTTCTAAGGTAATAGTATTTATTAAATCATAGGCTAAAGTCGCTGCACCAGACAATGTTTTTGACATAGCACTACAAGATAAAACCCTGCCACCATTGGCAATAATTTTGTTGCCCGCTAATTTAGTTCCTGCATGGTTTATCCAAGAACTCTCTAATGCAATAACGTTCATGTTATCAGAAATACCTTCGACAATCCGTCCTTTGACCGGCTGACTTGGATAACCTTCTGATGCAAGTACAATTGTCAAGGCATGAGCATCATAAAACTCCACATCCAATGAAGATAATTTATCCAACGAGGCGCAGTGAAGAATAGCAAACAAATCAGTTTTTATTAACGGCAAGGTGATTTGACATTCTGGATCGCCAAACCTAACATTAAATTCAACTACGTTGGGGTCGCCAGAATCTGTGATCATCAATCCGACATACAACACACCTCGGTACGGAACAGTAAGTTTTGAGAGGTACTCAAACATAGGTTTAACGATTCGCGAAATTACCTTTTCATGGACTGATGTTGTCACGATAGGGGCTGGACAATAAGCCCCCATGCCACCAGTGTTGGGACCCAAATCCCCATCATATGCACGCTTGTGATCTTGACTAGGGGGTAGGCACACAAATCCAGAACCATCCATGACGACTAACATGCTAGCTTCTTGACCGGGTAGAAATTCCTCTAGCAGAACTTTACCATCGGTTTGGATGGCATTGGTAATGAATTCCTTTGCTTCACTGCGATCTGTTGTAACCAGTACACCCTTGCCACCAGCCAG
>JAKMFF010000291.1 GCA_022425585.1 Candidatus Poseidoniaceae archaeon | reverse complement strand
TTGGCTTAATCCATGCAGAAATGGTGAACGATGTCGAAATCGCTCCTAGCGTGTAGCCCTCGGTTGTTGAGGGAGCCTTGAGGTGTTGATTGGTTGTAGAGCCTTGATTCAGTTCAATAGCCAAATCTTCGTACGGCTCACCTGGTCGGAGGGACGTTGAATCCTCAATTTCGATTTCATCACAAACCCATGGGTCGGAGCCCGTGCACGCGCCATCGTAGGTGAATCGGGTGAAATCAGTGTCCCATGTCGGTCCTGCAGCCGCAACGGTTCCGTTGTTGTTGAAGCCAGATAGGTCAGCGAGGTTGGTGCCGCTACCGCTGTACGAGCTGCTGTTGGTTGGGTCAAGATGGAGACGTAGATCGAGCGTGGACGGTGGTGAGTAGGAAGCGAAGAGACAGGAGCCATCCGAGAGCGTTGCATCCGCATCGTAGTTGTCTGCATAATCGAGCATACAACCTGCAACGGGTGCATTTGGCGTGAAGTAGGTCCAAGAAATTCCTGCCGTCCAAGGATTGCTTACGCCTGCATCGTAGGCGCCTGCACTCATGTTGCTGAGGTGTGAGTTGGCCTTCGGTCGGAAATCACGATTGGCAGGGTCTACCAATTGATTCCAAACAGAGTCCGTCGTGTTGACGTAGCCGTTCCAATTGTTCCAATAGGTTCCAGCAGGCAGTGGATAAAGCGACCACGAGTCGGACCTGTGGTCAGCCATCTTATCAGCGGCGTTTCGATGAATGGTCGAGTTACCATTGTTGACGCCGTTATCGGTGAGAATAATCATGTCGTTTTTGCCAGAAGAGTTGAACACTGTGTTGTTGTTGATGTTGTGGTAGTCGCCCTTGACCATCAATCCACCAGCAGCATTCCAGATGACGTTGTGGTGCATTGTACCGTTACGACCTTCTCCTGCTTCTCCTATCGGTGCATCAAATCGAGCACCGTACTTGATGACGTCGTGAATCCAATTGTAGGCGATTTCTGCTCCAGGCGCCTCGGCCTGCATAACTTGCACAACAGCACCATCGGTTTGCAGATGGCCAACGTCCCACACTTCGTTGTAGAATACCTTAGGCGCATCACCGATCGAGAGAACCGATGAAGCACCCGTGAGGTGAACACTGTTGTTGGTGAAGTACATATCTCGACCTCCCTCGTAAATCGTGACCATCAGTCCTTTCTGGTCAGCTGCTGACCAATCGATGGCATGGAAGTAGGAATTGTTCACGGTGTTGTTGTGAGATTGGCCTGCTGAGCCTTGGAATTCAAGCGCACCACCGTCGGTATTGGTGATGGAAATGTTATCGACAAACGAGTGGGTTGAGCGATAGAAACGTGTCATCCAACGGTCGTCTTCGGATTCACCCGCAATCCCAAGCCCACGCTTGGAAGTGCTTGGGTATTCGAGAGTCGCATTCGTGAACGAACAACCATCGCAATTGTTGAAATTCACCGTTGTTCCAAAGAAATTGATACCTTGAATGGTCACACCATCCGATCCATCAACGCTGATAGCGAATGGTTGAACCTTCATTCGAAGGTCCAAATTGTTGGCATCTTGACCAGATGGTGTCTTGTAGTGCAATTGATTGTTGGTGTTGTTGTACCACCATTCACCTTCTTGGTCGATTAGTTCTCGCTTCCCTTCCAAGAAGTAAGCATGATGCTTCGTCTTCCATCCAACGCCATCACCATTGTAAGCAAACGTACCATTGCTGGGATTCCAATCGGTAATGATTCGACTGTTGCTTCTAAAGGAGCCCAGATTCATAATGGCGATTGCACCAACTGGGTCAAGCCCTGTGGCATTGATTGTTTCATTAAGCCCAGTGTGGACGCCCCCCTCTGGTCCTGCATCTGTCAACCATCCTTGCGTATAGGCATTGTTTGAACTAGTTAGCGTTCCTTCTGCCCAATAAGACCGATTGAATATGGTCTCATCGTCAAATCCTGCGTTTGGCCAACGAGCTGGAACCTGTTCATCGTACGCAAGGAACAACTGCCATCCATCTTGTGGAAGTGTGACCTCTTGAATGCCGTCGGAGTCTGCTGTTGACCACGTTGCATTCATGTCATCAGCTATGCTTCGGGTTCCATCAAAGACGACCGATGCTCCATCAGCGGCACGAATCAAGAGATTGTCCTTGTTGACAATGGTTACGTTTTCATGATACAGTCCTGAATTGAGGATTATTTCATCCCCAGAAATGGATATGTTGAGTGCGTCCTCAAGGCTGGCTTTTGGACAGGACCAAGTTCCAGCCCAAGTGTTTGAACCGCTGACTGAATCAACATAAATCGGAGTGCCTGAGTTCCTTGTAATCGTGTCACAGGCACCGTTTAGGCCAAATACGGTGTTGTCTGAAAGCTCACTTTCATGCTCGTATTTGGAGACTATTTCATTGATTCCAGCAGACCAAGTCGTCGAGACCATTAGGAAAACAATGAAAATAGCGGTGCGAATTTTCCCGCCTGCCGATGAACTAGCCATTGCTTACGCTTCCCCCTTTAGGGGGAAGATTGTTATTGCCTTTATACTGAACCCTGTTATAATCGGTCATTCTTGTTCGTCAACAAACGGCCAAGATGATTTTGCTTGATAGGGCCAACCTTTTTTTGTGGTATTAAAGCCTAATTTAGCGAATTTTGTTCTGGTTTTGCGCCAGACTGGCAGTAAGAAACCTATTTTTGACCGTTCACCAAAAGTCCAGCGCCATGGGCACCTGGGCAAACTAGCAACCCAATTATCAATTAGAGATTTCGTAACTGGTAGATCTGGCCCGCCCGGTAACAGAAATGAGGCAATATTTATTGCTCCATGAGAACCTCTAGTCTCTGACCAACAGGCAAGTTCAAGGCCACGCAGCGGCCCGTCTAGAATCTTAATCCCAATGGTGCGAGTAGATTGTGCCATCGGTATTATTATCGCAAATCTGTCTACTAATCTAGCACCTTCATGCCGTTCTATTGTCCAACCTGTTTGTTCAACAAGCTTGCGAAATGCTTTGACACATTGTACTGGTGAAACACTGACTTCTAAATCAGTAGTTGCTTTTCGTACCATGATGTTGTCTTCCTTAGACAACGCTTAGACTACTAAGTTAACAAACTAGCGTTGTTTTTCGCACAGCTCAACAAGCGGCCTGTTTTAGGACGAGGCTTTCCGTGAGTGACCGATGAACCGTGCCGATATGCTGTCGCCTTCTCAGGCCAACGTAAATCGGATTCTTATCCGTCTTGCTCAACCGAAAAGCGAGCCTAGACCTTCAAAGCCAGCGCCGTCGTCTTCTTCCTCTTCCTCTTCGGCAGGGGCTTCTTCAGCGGCAGCAGATGCGGCACCGCCAGCTGCAGGAGCAGCGGCAGCAGGTGCAGCAACAGCTTGGGTCATAGCTTCAGCGATGTCGACACCTGCAAGTGAAGCAACAAGTGCTTTCACTCTAGCGTCGTCAGCCTTTACGCCAGCAGCCTTCAAAACGGCGCCAACAGCTTTCTCATCAATGTCTTTTTCAGCAGCGTGCAGTAACATAGCAGCGTATACATATTCCATATTTTTCACCTCATATTCAACCAAATAGATCTCCAAGTCCGCCAAATCCGGCTTCCTCTTCTTCTTCCTCTTCTTCTGCGGCTTCGGTTGGCGCCTCAGAAGCGTCCTCGACTGCAGCAGGTGCTGCAGCAGCTGCGCTTGCAGCCGCTCCTAGCATTGCTGCTAGCTCGTCATCGAGTGCGTCAGCAGATAGCGAACCAGCGATGCCTAATGCAGCACGGTTTGCTCTACCGATTATGTGTGGCGCAGTGGTGTCATTAACCACTGCTGCTTCGACAGCCACGGCGAGTGCTTCACCGCTGGCTTTAGCGACCAGAGTAGGCATGGTTTGTCCGGTAAACCATGTGATGTTACAAGCAAGGTTGAATGCTCCTGCTGCATAACTAATCAGGTCGGAATTGAATTGGTCATAGTCGATATCTAGAGTGGCTGGCTCAAACATTGTGCCATCTTCCATAGTACCGCAAAGTTTCAGGCCAGTAACAATTGGATTGATGCCAATCTTTGACAACATCATACCCATTTCACCTTCGAATACATCGCCTTCTTCTAGAACCACTGTGCGCTTTTGAATTTGTACTGAACCGCCCATAATCTTGGCCGGAATTCCAACGGAGTTTAGGTCACCAACTATTGGGCCAGGTGGCATACCAGTGTCCATCTTTTCAACTACGATTTGATGTGGCGCAATATCGCCAGGTTTTGCTGCTCTACCTGCTTCGGTTTTCTTTAATTCGGTAAACAAAGCGAATGAGTTCAATGAAGCAGATGATACTAGAGCGGGTTGAATTGCTGCCTCAAACAGTTTTTCTAATTGCTCAGCTTTGTATCCACATTGATCCCAAGCAATCTTCATCAGTTGCTTCTTAGCAACTTGAATCTTCATTGATTTACGAAGATCTTTCCTCATGCCAATCATTGCGCCGGCTGGAACTCCATGGATATCGATAACCGCTAGAGTGTCACCACTTTTTAGCAAATCAATGAGATCCTTGACCGTGTCTTTCTTCCACGGCATTACTTTTGGAATCAATTAATCACCTCGATTCTTTGAGCAGGTCCCATAGAGGTCTTGATGTAAAGTGAGCGGATATTACCAATACCACGTTCTAGTTTGGAAGTTACACGGTTGTAAATTGCCATAGCGTTAGCGACTAGTTCTTCTTGGCTTTGCTTAGCAGTACCAATGGCCGCATGGAAAGTCATTCTATCACCAGACTTGACGACTACAGTGGATTTCAGACCTGCGGCAATAGCAGCAGGGTCTAGCGTTGGTGGGACTGGTCTTGGCATCTTGCCTCTTGGACCAAGAACTACACCGAGATATCGTCCAATAAGCCCCATGTGTGGGACTTCTGATAGGAAGAAGTCGAATGAGTTAGCCATTTTCTTGGCCTTACCCTTTTGGCCACCAAATTCCTCTATTTCCTGAGGAGTGAATACATGAATTCCTGCACCCTTAGCTTTAGTTGCTGCTTCACCAGCAGCGAACATTGCTATCTTCAGTTCTTTTCCACGACCTGAAGGAAGTCTAATTTCTTCCTTGATACGGTTGTTAGGATTTTTCAAGTCAACATCCTTGATAGTGAATGTTATATCGACAGATTCAACGAATTTTCTCTCTGGCGCATTTTCAAGTGCACCTTTTATTGCCTGAGTTATTTTTTCTTCCATATTACCTCACCCCTGCGGTCTACGAGGTTTTATCCTCTTCCGCGGTCCGTGATTTGTTCAATTAAAGCGCTCGTCCCAATCTCCTTTACTGATTATGGCTAGCGCCTCGTTTGCCCAATGACCGTCGATCTTGACACGCATTGACACACATGTTCCAATAACTTCGCGTGTTTGTGCTTTCAAGTCCGCACCGGTCAGATGACCTTCGCCGTGCTTCTTCTGGGCAACTTCAATTGCCTTTTCCAAAGGTAGGTCTTCGGTCGCAGCTTCCATACTGCCGTTACACTTCTTGACACCTAGAGCATCTCTAATTAGATGCGATGTCCAAGGTTTCGGCATTATTTCAACTCCATGCTCACATACGTGGGCATCTTGCCGACTAAACTCCCCTATATAATCGCGCCGCGTCGTTTATGTCAGACCAAAATCTAAGGCGTGATAATATAAACCGAAGATTAGGCTTCTTCGCTAGACATCAAATTATGGAAATTGCCGTGTAGCAACCCGCTAAGTGCGGTCATACCCCAGAACACCAATGGTGGTAATAGCTCAGGACTTAATTCCCAAACCACGCCAGTGCCACTTTCCAGTTCAAAGAGTGCGCAAATCATGAACCATACCCAGATAGGGCCAGCTAATACAGCTGCAAGTCTTGCTTGCGCCTCACCGGTGGTGAAGAATGCTGCATAGAATAGATAGGTCGAGATTACCAAAAATACTCCGGCCATTTCTGCTTCAGCATCAACTGAGAAGTCTGTTTGAGCAAGTACACCAACTACTGTGTGAATTACTGCTATAAGTATAAGCCAAACTTTGACATTGCAGATTTTCTTTAATTGTTCCATCTCAAACACCCTCTTCAGTCGAGCCAGGCACTGTGACCTTACCAGACAGCATTAGTCCGCCAATGATGATGTGCACTAGTAATACTACTGGGAACACCATGTTAAACAATCCATTATCTCCAATGATTGGCAAACTCAAGAATAATGTGCCAACTGGCATTAATGCCGGCATAACGTAATCCATTGCAGACTCGGGGCGCTTCATCATGAAGGCTACAAGACCAATTAATACTAACGACAATCCCCAAGTTACTGGAGACATTGTCCAGACGGTGTTGCCTGCATCAAACGCATTTGATAGAGTGTTAGAACGGTCTGCCTCCGTTTCATAGGCAAATGAATCATCATCAGCATCAATTTCGCCATCAGCTTCATTGATGACAGCTACGTTACTGCCAAGACCAAATACGAAAGACGCCATAGTTACAATGATCAAAACGCTAGCGACATTGAGTAATTGCTTATTCATGCCACTGGTGTTTTCCATCATTTCTGAGATCATTAGATACACTCCGCCTAGAACCATCATCGTTCCTAGCATTGCTGCGATAAGTAGTGGCATCAAGGAATCCATTTCATCGACTAATGATTGCATGCCTCGCAAACCGATAGCTTCGGATGCTGGCCACATCATGAATGCTCCAACCAGCAATATTGGACCGAATGTCAAAAAGTAGGGAATTAAATTTCTATCACTCATGATTATGCCTCCGTTGTTTCTTCGTCATCCTTGTGCATATAACCTGATACTCCAAGAGCGATTACCAGTGCCATCATTATCAAAGGAATAATGGTAGCTGCGCCGCCAGCCGTTCCGTAATCGTGGCGTTGGGTCATAAAGCCCATTCCACCACCAATGACAACAACAATTCCAGCAGAAGCAGTCATTGCCATTTGTGAAAGTGCCTTGCCTTTAACAAATACTCCTGTTGCAATTGCCATTACTCCTAGCGGGATCAAGTGAAGACCCCACATTTCTTCATAAGCGGCTTCATTACCCATTATGTTGTCTTCGCCCCATGCATCTTCTGCGACAGTTTCTGCGCCGGCTATATTGCCCAAAGCAGCTAAAATCACAATCACGCCTAAACCAATCATCCATCCTTTAGGATTTAGAATCTCTTTCATTTCCATAAAAAGACGTCGACACGGTTACAGATATAATACTTGCATATCCTACTCTAATCAAAGCAGGTTTTGAAGAGGTAAAGCTATTATTCGACTCTCTCGATAACCCTTACGTGATCTCCACGCATGTTAACTGTCATCGGAATCGGTTGGTCATATAATTCCATACTAACTTCTTCTTTGGATTCTGCAACGCTCAAGATACGAGCCTTCTCGCCCTTGAATGCACCAGTGATAATCTCAACAATACAACCGACTTCGATTCCTGAAGTAACTGCCTTTGGTTCTAGGTATGGAAGAATATCAGCAAGCGGTGCTTCTCCAGGTAATACTGTCTTAGCATTCTTCAAAGGTGTTTGGTTGATTCCTCGACGAGAGGTTGGGTCACGACCACCAGAGCGACCAATCAACTTCTCAACGTGGTAGATTGCACTTGATTCAACAAATACATAGCCACGCATTCCAGTAGGGTGTAGAATAGACATAATATCGTCTTGCAGAGCGGTCAGCGAACCACTGCCGTGGAGTCTAGCATGCATTTCATCAGCGACTCTTTGTTCGGAGCCAATTGCTGTCTTGACGATATACAAGAAAGACCCGACAGAGCCGTACATTTCTCTAAACAAAGAATGAGCATTTTCCATATCGATGTTGGAGAATATGCAATTGTATTCTTGCAATTTACCAGGGTCAATCCATTCGTGCTCGGCGTAACGACCTGTTGGCGTCACTTCATCAGTGGATGCGACAACCAAAATTGGCATTACATCAACTAGCGACCTTCCCATATCGATACCACGCTCTGGCCCAGTACTGTGATAATGGAGGTTCTCTACTGGGATACTTGTTGCTTCAGCAACTCTTGCAAGAACTTCTTCTTGAGTATCTGCAATACCCCAAACTCCATCCCAAAGGGCAGGAAAATCTCCATCAGATTTATTTCTACGCATCAATAATAATTTTTCTTCAAAACGCACAAAGGCGACAAATGCTTCAGTCATCTAAATCACTCCTTAATTTCAGTTACCAATTCCAATTACGTCATGGATTAACCAAGGGAAGAAATTGTCCATTAGCACCAATAATGCAAACCCAATTGCGCCTAATACAAATAAGCCAATTCCACAAACTATGCTAGTTTGTTTGAATTCTTGCGGCGAAGGCTTCCTAGCCATTCGGATAATACGAGCCCACGAACCACGTGAAATACGTCTAAATTGGGCTTCAATCCAGTCTTGACGGTCCTGAACTTTGTCTTCGAAGGAACGCTTTTTTTCTGTTTCGACAGGCATGGTACAACCTCTGGCTTGTCACCCCAACTGCCCTTCAAATATAACCGCGTCGGCTGTAATCAATTTCGCAAAACCGACCAAAGTCAGCAAGTAAGGTTCTGCAAGAATTGATGAGGAAGGGCCCCTGTAGCCGGTATAATGGCGGAGCCGGACCCATACCGAGTACTTGGCGTTAGCAAGAATGCTGCTGATGCTGAAATCAAACGTGCGTTTCGCAAGAAGGCTCGACAATTTCACCCCGATAGAAATCCAGACAATGCCAGCGCAGAAGCGAAATTCAAACAAGTTCAAGCCGCCTATGACAAAATTGGAACCGCACAGGGTCGTCGAGAATATGACCAGCAACAACAGATGGCCAACATGTTTGGTGGCGGCCAAGGCGGCATGGGCGGTGCTGGTTTTGAAGACATGATAGGTCAGATGTTTGGCGGCGGTGGGCGCCGAGGTGGACAATTTTCAGGCATGGGCGGCAATCCGTTTGGCTCACAAGGTCGAGGACGGCAACAACAACAATCCCAACGCCCAAAAGGTCGCGACATCAATGTTAGTATCGATATCACTACCGAACAAGCCGCTGAAGGGGGCACCTTCTCATTCACTTTCAAACGGCTAAAGCCTAACCCTGCGGGTACAATGGAAGCAAAGTCTGTCACTTTGCAAACACAGTTGAAGGCAGGAGTAACTCATGGCACCATCAAACGTATGAAGGGGCAAGGTAATGATCACCCACAAGGCGATTCTGGTGATGTAATTCTGACGGTACGAATCGATGCTGGTGAAGGTCGCTTCTGGGATGGTGACGTACTGGTTCAAGAAGTTAAAACGCCATACAGCACTCTTGCACTTGGTGGAAAAGTCAAGGTAACTTTGCCATCGGGTAAAGAAGGATTACTGAAAGTCCCCGCAAATACTCAGGTTGGCGACCGTAGACGAATGAGCAAAGCCGGACTTGGTGGTGGAGATTTAGACCTTGAGTTTGTGTTGATTGAACACGAAAAACTAACCAAAGAGCAAATTAAAGCGCTCGAGGCTCTAAGGGATAGTGGATTGTGAGCATTCTATGGCCAAACAGCACAATCGACGTAGTGGACGAAACAAAGGCCCACAATTAAGCGAAGGTGAACGACTATGGAAACGGATGTCCAATCTTATCGGCGAGGATGATACGCTATTTTCAAAACTTTGGAACGCCCAATCTATTGCTGATTTACTAATTGCTGGCGAAAACATGGCTGGAAGATTTGCTGTAGACCTAAAAGCTGAACGTGCTTTTCGGTCAAAATTAGACCAATCGTTGGCAGAAATCCGTAAATCACAGCAATATTTCACCAACTCTGAAGCCCGGACGGTGACGCTAAGAACTAGAAATGAGATTGATGATATCAAAAATGCGGTCAATACCTGGCGGTCTTTTTTTGACCGTCACAGCAGTGCTAAACAATTATTTCAAGGCCCAATAACCAGCAGTTCTAAGGAAGATACATCGTGCTATGAGATAATCGAAAATGCTTGGCTAGCAAAACTAACTGGCAGTCAAATGCCTGATGAATTATCGCTTAACAAAGATGGAATGCGGCATTGGGGTAAGTTTGATTTGATTAAAGAAATCAGTAAATTTGCCGATGCTAGGTGCGGTTTTAGGTTCCAAGATGCTACTCCAAGCATGGCCCTACTACTCTTACAAAGCGGGAAAATATCTGTTACTGAGGTATTAGATATGCGACTTGAGGCTCGAAAACGCGATGGTAAGAATCCATTTCCAAGACAGTATGATGACGGGTTAGTACAACATAGCAAGCAGCAAGCAGAGGTCGAAGGGGAACTTGAAATCACCAATGGAAGAACGGATCTAAGACATTTACCATTCGTCACCATTGACCCTCACGATGCTAAGGATTTTGATGACGCAGTCTGCCTAGTTCAGCAAGATGGTAAGACCACTCTTTGGGTTGCTATTGCAGATGTTGCACATTACGTTAGGCTCGGCACTAGGCTAGACGCAGCGGCTAGAGCAAGGGCAACATCGGTGTATTTGCCACACACTGTATTGCCTATGCTGCCACCTAGGCTGGCTGATGATTTATGTTCCTTGCGAGCTGATGTTGACAGACTTGCCATGGTAATTGCTATGGAATTAGATAATGAATCCAAGGTCACTAAATCGGCGGCCTATGAAGCAGTAATCAAGGTAAAACAAAATCTGTCATATGAGGATTCTATTGGCGATGAGCGGTTTGATTCGATGTTTGAACTAGCCAAAGTATGGCAAGCAAGAGAGGTCAAACTTAACATTGCTAACGCCGAAATGCGGCCGCGGATATTAGATGATGAACAAATTAAAGTCATGGTAAAATGGCCTACTGATGCCACTAGAATGATTGAATCGTTTATGGTTGCTACCAATGCTGCTGTTGGCCATATGCTTGGTAAATTAGCTGCCCCACTGCCTTGGCGTTGTCACGCAGCACCCGATTCTAGCGAAGTCAAAGAATTGAATGCTAAATTAGTTGCCCTTGGCGTTAATATCGAA
>JAKMFF010000268.1 GCA_022425585.1 Candidatus Poseidoniaceae archaeon | reverse complement strand
CAATTGCAGAATATTTTCCTTGCAAATATTTCTTTTCAAACCAAAATATGATTACTATAAATGGCCCAACATAAAAGTAAGGATATTTCGTCAAACCAAGGCAAGCAACTAACATGCCAAACAATATCCATTGATATCTATCGTCTGGTTTCAATACCGTAAGGAAAAATAATACAGACATAATCATTCCAGCAAGGTGTACATCTAGTAACATTGTGGGACCGTATTGCATTATTACTGGTAGAGATAGAAAAATAACCGGTGCTATGAAACCAAATCGTTCACTACTGTAGTTATCGGCAAGATTATGCAACGCCCATCCAGTTGCGCAAAGTAAAATCAGCGGAGTAAAATTAACCTGGTATACTTGGTCAGTCCAAAACAACTCAATCGCAGCCAACCCCGACACTAACTCGGGACGAAAGGAATAGTCAAGTCCCTGATGAAATGGCTCCCAGTCCCAACGGTTAAGCATTCTATTGGATATTTGGAGATGATATGCTTGGTCGTATAGAGCAGGTAGGGTGTTGTAGTGTGTCAATGCAGTAATGTAAGCGATGGTCATTGGTACGGCTAAAAATCGAATGTCGGATTTAATTAATGAACTATTCTTGAGGGTATAAATCCAATATATTACTAATATATGAACCGATACAATAGCTAGCATAAACGGCATACCTAATCCAATCGCTAAGGTCATAAATGCCCCTATAATCATCAATATTGGCATCAATTCTTGACTTATACGACATCCCAGAGAAACTCCTTGTCGCACATATTGCCCAGCACGCGTTAGTTTTTGAATTATCTACACTTCTTCACCAATTATTTCATAAGCACCCAGTTATTACGTTAGTCGTAAACATCATGTCCGAAGCGTTGGAATCTAGACAGTCTTCGATAAAAGAAACTCTCGCTTGGGCAAGTTTATTTCAACATCATTTGACGGAATCTGAAATGCACCATAACTTGAGATACGAAATGAATCTAAAAGATATGCAAGAATCTATCGAAGATTGTCCTGATATCTATCGAAAAGGCAAATATATACTTTCAACATCATATTCAGAGAATGAAGATTTCGAAAAATGGAAAGCTAATGCACAACAGATGCGACAAAGAACTGAACAAGTCCTAACAATCCTTGCTTCATGTAAAATGGTAACAGGTCTAGCCATAACCGGTTCCGTGGCAGCGGGAGTGGCTAGAGATGATGGTGATTTAGATGTATTAATAATCACTAAGAAAAATTGGGTTTGGCGCGTAAGAGCGCTGGCTATATACCTTGCTCATGTTCACGAAAATGGCCATTATTTATGCCCAAACATGGTTATGGATGAAAACTCTTTACAAATCGAACCAAGCATGTATGCGGCTCGAGAATTAATGCAGATTATTCCAATCAAAGATTCTGGTGGGCTCACCAATCTATATGCTATGAATAAATGGGCACAAAAAGAATTGCCAAATGCCAAAATCAAGCCGCAAATTAGAGTGGCTGGGACGATTAAATATCCGTGGTGGTGGAAGTTAATGCGGGTGCCAATTCTTGGTCGAATTATCGAATCTTGGGAAGCCAATAGAAGAATAAAGGAACTAACCGAACGCTCAAATTCAACCGAAATAATCTACTCAAGATCAGTATGCCGTGGTCATGAAAATGAACACAAGAAACGGATAGAAGAACATTATTCATCCATCACTGGAGGGCTTTAATGGAAAGTGCTGATTATCATCAATCTGTAGCAGATTACTACGATAAAGAAGCCTCGACGTTTGAAAATAGAGCTGGGTCTAATCCCGTACTTGTCGAACTAAGGCAGCAATTCCGTGAAGTTGTCTTACAAGGTGAAGTTGACACAATCCTCGAGATTGGTTACGGACCTGGACTAGACATGATATGGTTTGCTGAACGTGAGGAAACCAGTCGCGTCCAAGGGCTAGATATCACCCCCAATTTCCATAAAATTGTTCAATCTAAGTGTAAAACTAATTCTAAATTAAATCCGATGCTAGGTGGTCCTGAAGACATTCTAGATCATGTGTCGGTCGATTCAATTGATACCATCTACATTTTTTTTGGAGCGCTTAACACTTGTAATGATTTACAATTAGCAGTTAGTAAAATGCATCAAGCGCTAAGGCCAGGGGGCAGAATTGTTGCCACATTTGTCAATAAATGGTACGCATTTGATATTTTTTGGAATCTCGCAACTTTTCGTCTAAAAAAGGCACTAGCTCGAATAAGGAAAGTTTGGGGTGGTTACTCTCCTACCAGATTTTTACCTTCAAGATGCTATTCAGCTCGACAGATACACAAAATTTTCGGTCAGCAACTACGCAGAAATTTGCGCAAGGGGTATTGTATCACTCACCCCGCATGGTATCGTCAACACTGGGCTCCCGTTGGCAGTATGCGCAGTAACATATTGTTCAAAATAGATAGCATTTTGCAATGGACGCCATTTTGGAATTGTGGTGAATACTCTCTATATGTCTATCAAAAATCCGAGTGAATTTGCTTTAGGTATTCGAGTATCTTTTGCCGGTTGCTGTCACTTTCTGAATCCATTGAGTTTCCATCGTCCAGTTTTATTGATGCGATAATGGATTGTCTAGTTTGTTTTTCAAAACGAAGTAATTGGAGCCGGCCTATTTTCTTGATCTTTTTATTTGAGACATCAGCAACCAAGTTGGCAAACTCTTCCTGTCGGCAACGATAACTTAGTTTTGGGTGTATTATTCCTGACTTAGGTTGTAAAACAGCGTCCCAAACTGACTTGGCAAGAGAATCTAGAGTAACGATTGACATCCATTGTCGCCCATTGCCAAGTATCGGTATTTCTTGTGATTTAAGATATAATTCACTGTACCATGACGCAGGGCCTAGAATCCATGGTGCTCTAATAATTGCACAATTATTCCCTTCCGCTAAATAGTCTCGAAATGGTTTTTCGCCCACTGAATATGACTTTGCAAACCCAGTTGGCAGTATTTTTTCGGAGACTGAAATTAGTTTTTCACCACAATGTCCGTAACTTAAACTTCCATGAATCGCAACTAGGCGCGGTGGATTGCTGCTGTTTGAAACAGCATCAATCATGTCTAAAAATCCGTTAGAAGTTTGTAAAGCTACTTTTGTTCTACTTTTTTCATCAAATCCAATTGGTCTAGCGGCAATAATTATACAATCATACCCATCAATGATTTCATTCCATTTTAATGATTTATCAAGTATATCTAATTGTAGTGATACAATGTTTTCGGAACTAATTTTATTGGTACAATATGTGCCAGTCAACGTTATGTTCTCGGGACTTAAGTCAAGGATTTTACTGCCGATAAAACCCGATGCGCCAATTAACAATACCCGCATGATGTCGCCTAGTATTTGCTGGAGGTTTCCTCCCATTAAAATACAAGGCTAGAATTAACAGAGTTAATGCCGACCTCTTCGGAAGTCCTCGAAGTGATTGTCGTCAGTATGCGCGACGCGTTTCTGGCAGTGACTGTATTTGTTGCCGCAATGGTTCTTTTATTCAGTTGGCTGCAGTATATTACTGCTGGAAAATTTGTTGATGCAATTCGAGCAAATAAGCGCTGGCAACCTGTGATTGGAGCCCTTATGGGGATCACTCCAGGCTGCGGTGGAGCCATTGTCATGATGCCAATGTATGCTCGTGGATATGTTACTTACGGGACGGTCATAGCAACCCTTATCGCGACATTAGGAGATGCTGCATTCGTCTTAATTGGCGCTGCAGTCACTGATTCCTCATTCATTGCTCCAGTCATTGCAGTTCACCTAATATCGTTCTTTGTTGGTGTCTTTTGGGGTTATCTAGTGGACGGTTTGAAGATTACCCCGCGCAATCCATTGGGTAAATTTGGTCCTACTTTCAAAGACGACAATCCGCCTGAAAGTTCTGTTGAATCTGACGAGTTAGAGTCTCATGAAATCATCGATGACCTTGGTAGAGAAGAAGCAGGTGGCTGGAGATATTTCCTTCTCCATCAAGGCTATACTGTTTGGTGGATGGTCACGGCAATTGGTTTGATATTTGCTGTGTTACTACTAGTATGGAGTGCTCAAGATGCAGACTTTAATCTGGAAATCGATTACAACCCGTTGACTCTCCACGGTTTCATTACGTGGATTGGTTTGCTTGGAACTTCACTATCTGTTATCCTCTACATCACGCAAAAGAATTGGATTAGAGATGATACCGAGGCATCGATTGGTGACAAGCTCTATTCAATGCGTGAAACAATGATTCACTCAGCAAGTGAGACTGCCTTTGTCACTTTTTGGGTTATGGCAGCATACCTTGTGTTCGAGTTTTCAATGCTGTTTTCGGGCATGACAGAAGCCGATTTAGCACGATATGGTGATGGGTTAATTGCCGTGGTTCTTGCAGCATTCATTGGACTAATTCCCGGATGTGGTCCACAAATTATTGCAATTACTGCATATACCAAGGATCTCCTATCATTTCCTGCACTCACTGCCAACGCAATTAGTCAAGATGGGGATGCGCTGTTCCCATTACTAGTAAGACATCGAGCGGCAAGCCTTTGGGCGACAATTCATACCACAATACCTGCACTAATTGTTGGTGTCTTGCTGATGGTTTTCGAAGTTTCTTTCTAACATTAATCTACTCTGAAGGTACAAACTTTGGGTTTTTTGAAGACCTTGTGGCGATACTTAGCAACTATACGGTAAGCAATATCACGGATTGGTAAAGGAACTAACCAACAAACCGGATACCACATTCGGTAATACCACTTCATGTACAATAAACAGCGAATGGCAGCACTTGAGCGCATATATGGTTGACCATTCCTGACTAGGTAGACTGTATCAGATTCACTGTATTTCTTGGGCATTGCTTGGATTAACCGCTGTGCACCTTCGGAGCTATTTGGTCGGTACCCTAAATTGGCTGATGACTTCATGCGTTTATCAAGGAATGTGGCAAGTCTATGGCAGAGTCCACAGTCTCCATCCAACAGCAAAAAGTCTCGATTGATATCGGTGCCAATACGCTCTGCTAATTCTATAGAAAAGCTTCTTACTCTAACTCCATCGGAATAATGAACAAGTTCTGGTGTTAGTGGTTGTTCAATTCCCAAATTGAAACTTTCAGTCAATGAATTTTCAGTCAAGTCAACCTTGGCCAGTTGAAATTTCCATTTGTTGTGATGTGTATAACCTCTCCTTAAACTTCCTTTGTGGCTGGTGTAAAGGCTGTATCTCTCAAACAAGAATTCCTCTAAACTACCCGGTTGTGCTTGCATTTGCTCACCAATAACCTCTGTTGTTCCAGCGAGTTTAAACAGGCCATGATTCCTCGAACTGTTCCAATTCCAGTTCTCGCCAATTTTCTTGACACTACCTTTTGCGTAACGGTACGGTAAGCCATAAGTTCTAGGGGCAAAATTACAAGTGACCAAACTTTTGGCTTCTAAGGTAAGGAAAAATACTCCTGCTATGCCGTCTTTCTTAACATAGGTTCGAATATTAAATTCAGGAAAGTTAGAGATTCCTGGAGTGCTTACAAACCAACTTGGTCGAACATGTTTCATCATGAACGGAACAAGGCCAATATACGCATAGCCTTCAAAAGTATCAATTTCTAGACCTTTAGGGACATGGGGTCTTAATTTTTCAATATCAACACGCCAATGCATGAAGGTCAAAAACCGCCACTCTTGGTCTAAAGTGTGCCTGCGCTTAGGCATTGGAAAAGGTAGATGATCTGCTCGAAAACCATCTTCCATGTTCTTGGCCAGTGTGTGTCGTTGCTTCAATATACCCGAATTTTATCGGGCTCATTAGTTAGTTATATTGATTTAACAAGCCGTTTACAATTAACCATGGCGGAGGTCTTGGAAGCTGAGTTGTTCGACGAGCCATCGTCAACAAAATTCATGACTTCTTTGCTTATTGCAACACTAATTATCAGTGCTATTTTCATTGCTTTTGCTTATTCACCATCCGTTAAAGATGATTCAACAGTTGCGCAGTCTGTCGCTTCCAACGATTGGCGACCTTTTTCAGTAATTGCACCTATCGATACTGGAATCAACGTTTATCACGACCATTTTAGAACCAATGAGACTTATCCACAATGGTTACTTGATGATTTGGGAGTCAACAAAGTATGTAATATCACTCTTGATGGTACATGGCAAGAACGCTATGATGCAGACAAAGCAGATTGTTGGGATACTCTTAATGCAACAGATATTGTATACTTCCCTGGAACAAAAATCATCGGAACATCACCCGACGGTAATAGTGACATATTGATTCTAGACGACCCCTCTGACGGACATGGTTCGGCAGTTACTGGTGCAGTACTAGATGCCAATCCAGAAGCGATCATTTTCTTTGTCGAAGGATTTAGTTCCGAGGCCGTACTCGCAGCAGCAAATCAGCCATTAGTCGATGTCATAACAACCTCATTTGGCGCAATAGGGTCTATTCCAGTTCCAGGTATTGAAGACGCAACTAAAGTTGCGGTGGTCGACCATAACAAGTTGCACACTGGTGCTGCTGATAACTCACCATCCCCTGCTATACAAGACGCTACAGCTGGACCGCCATGGTCTATTGGAATCGCCGGATATGCTGAAGAAGGCGACGATCAAAAGGAAATAATGTCTGGTTCATACCCTGATATCTCTGCTGATTGGACACAAGTACTGCCAAACCATGACGATATTGACGGCTATCATGAAACCTCTGGGACGTCTTTTGCAACCCCAAGAACTGCTGGGATTATCTCTTTTATTCTACAAGATTTGCGCGGCGAATTTTCCGATAATGGTTCAGGTGCATCACAAGAGCGTGGTGGCAATTTAGTGAATGGAATGAATTTCACAGTCACCAACGCTCAAGTTAGAGAAGCAATCAACCTCTCAGCATGGTATCCAAACCTGGGCTGGGATCCAACATCTGGCACTATGCCAATCTCACCGGTACTACCGTGTACTCAAACAGGATGGGGCTTAGTCAATCTTTCCAATATCCAACCGATAATTTCCCATCTAAATCAATCGGAGCAATTGCCCGACAGACCAGCCGATGTTGAGGCATGTATGTCGGCCAATCAAGACCTTAGAGAATCCTATTGGGGCGCATATCCAAGCGCACCTGTCAACGTAATCCAAGCCATTTCTATAGAATATGCCACTTGGCGAGATTGATGGTTTATCATTAGTAACTTGTAAACCAATTATTGATTAATCAGCAACTTTTGGGGTTAGTTGGTGCTGTTTTGACAAAACTAGGTAATACAATTTCAATCGCAATGATTTTCTTAATGTTGGTTCCATCGTTAGGGGCAGTTGTACCCGTAGATGCTGAAGTATCAGAGACTACCGAAGAAGGTTGGTGGGTTGAGACTACTGTTGACAGAAATAAAAACGGCATTGGCGATATGATTGAACGCCACATAGATAATCCAATTCTTTTGAGCGAAGGTACACTGCCAATTATCGTTGATTTTGATCATACTCCAGACGAAAAAGATGTAACCATGCTTGAACAACAAATCGACTATGAACATCAGTTTTACCTTCCAGCAATCGATGCTGTCGCAGGAAGAGTTCCGGTTGCTCTATTAGATGAAGCAACCAAACTTCCTGGAGTTGTGATGCTCGAACTGGATGGTATAATGACTATACAAAACGGAGATGCTGTTGCCCTTCATGGTGTAGATACAGCATGGGCTGAGACCGGATATGACGGGTCAGGTTCCACAGTTGCTATTATCGATACAGGTATCGATGGCTTACATTCTAGTCTTGACGATCAAGATGATGACCCAGAAACCAATGACCCCAAAGTAGTGGCTTTTTACGATCCAGTAAATAATCCAAGTCTAACTAACGGAACAGAAGTTTTCCCTTATGATGACCAAGGTCATGGCTCTCACTGTGCAGGAACTACTGCAGGAACAGGAGCTCCAACTTATGAGAATCCTGGAATGGCTCCCCAAGCAAAACTCGTTGGAGTAAAGGTGTTGGATTCGGGAGGTTCTGGATCATTTGCAGTAGTTATGGCAGGAATGCAATGGACCATAGATAATAGGTACCAGTATAATATCAGGGTGGCTTCTATGTCACTTGGAGCATTTGGCATAATTGAATGGACCTCATCAGAAGAAGACAGTGTAAACAGAATGGCTAATGATATGGTATACAACGATATTACGCTATTTATTGCTGCAGGTAACTCAGCTGGCAGGGGTACCATTGGTACTCCTGGTAGTGCCGAAGATGCAATTACCATAGGTGCATTGGACAAAGACTCATCAATCGCCGCCTACTCAAGTCAAGGTCCAACAGAAGAGAACAGAGTCAAACCAAATATTGCTTATGTCGGTTCTGATGTTATGTCAGTTGCTCATAATACCGGAGATGGCTATACTGCCTTTTCAGGCACTTCAATGGCTACTCCCGGCGCAGCAGGTGTTGCTGCTCTAATGCTACAAGCAAACCCAGACATAAGTCCGTTTGAAGTTAGGAATTTCATGCAAGAAACAGCAGAGTATCGTGCATGTACATACATGGGAGATGCTGCGGGCATTGATGGCTGTGATGACAACGACGCTCAAAATATCATCACTAAAAATAGACAAAACAATGTCTATGGGCATGGAGAAGTACGTGCTTTAGAAGCGGTTTTGGCAGCCGCAGAAAAATACTATATTTTCGATTCATCAATGCAAATTTCAATAGAAAATGATCCCACTGACGACAATACGCATACACATTTAACTC
>JAKMFF010000259.1 GCA_022425585.1 Candidatus Poseidoniaceae archaeon | reverse complement strand
CGGCAATCACGGCAACAAAGATAACGATTGAAGTAAGACAAAAGGCAGTGAAACCTTCTCCAGCTAACATGTTTGATAAAACAACAACACCAAACAGAATCGGTACAGTAACCAACATGAATATGAAGGTTTCAGAAACTGGTGGTTTGCGCATTTTTGATTCGATTGCTAGCCAACCAGGGTGGCGCTTTTCCCAGGGTTTGAAATATTGATTTTGATCTTGTTGTATGGCCGAATTGAATAGTCCAAGCAATTGGTGGACTCTGCCGTATTGGCTGGTTGCTACATCCATATTTTCGTTCAATATAGTCTCAATTCTTTCCCTACCCTCCTCGTAAAGCCCCAAATCAGCCATGATGGTAGCTTGTTCAATTAATGGAGTAACTTCACCTGGAGCGTGATGGCGAACTTCTTGCCACCATTCAAGGGCGTCGATCATCAATCCTAATTCATCAGCAAGTAATCTACCCCCTCTTACCCACATATCAATTCTGGAAGGGTCTAAATTCACTATTTTCTTGACAGCACTCAGTGATTTAGAAGCCTCAATTAAGTTATCTGCCTGTCCTTTTGGGTTTAGATGAGAGTCAGAAATCACTTGCCATGCATCAGCATGTTCAGGATCCAATTTTACCACTTTGTATGCTTGAATCAAAGCTTCTTCTTTGTTCCCATTATCAAGAGCTTCTAACGCATCAAGGTAGTGATCTTCAGCGCTCATATACCCACGCTCGTGAGTGAATCACTTAATCATCTCTATTTCTTTTTAGTGGACGAGTATCAAGGGGTTGGGGTCCTCTGTTGTGCGCATGACCAGATGATTTACCTCTGGCGCGACGGAATTTACGAACGGTTTGGTCTCGCTCTTGGCGACCGCCTCCTTCTCTTCTTGGTCCACGCTCTCTGTCACTTCCACGACTATCCCTGCTTGGTCCACGCTCTCTGCGTGGTCCGCGTTCTCTTCGTGCACCTCCCTCTCTTCTAGGACGGTCGTCTCTGCGTGGTCCACGGTCTCTGCTGTTGCCTCCACCGCCTGGTTTGGGTTCTCCGCATCTATTGCATTCTGTTCTAAATGAAAAATTAGAGTTATTACACTTTTTACATTCCCAATCATTGTCAGTAAACGTTTTTCGCTCAGGTCTATTGAAATTACGGTCTCTAGAGTCTCGACGATTATCTCTTCTTGGCGGGCGAGAGTCATACCGAGAGTTTCTTCTGTCACCAGAGTCGCCCCCACCCGGCTTTGGAGCACCACATCTGTTACACTCTACTCTTCTAGCAAAGTTGGAATTGTTGCATTTTGGACAATCCCAATCATTGTCTCCATGGGAATCTCTGCGGTCATTTCCTCTAGAACGGTTATCCCTGTAATTGTCACGTCGATTGTTTCTGCCGAAGTCTCTGCGATTATCTCGTCGAGAATCTCTTCTATCATCTCTTCTCCCGCCTCTGTCATCATTACGGCGCCTGTCGTTTCGGTCACCTCGAGATCTATCAAAGCGATCCTCCCGTTCTACTTTGGGTCTTATTTTGACATCTATACCGATGAATTGGCTAGCATCCATTTTGCGGTCAAGATGGGCAATATGGGCGATAGGGGATTCAGTACCGCCTAAAACAGCGTCAATCTTACCAATGTAAGTTCCGTCATCAGAACTAACAATTATTGAACCAAGTGCTGGTGAGGAACCACTAAATGAGGCGAGTAAACCACCTTCGTGGCTATGTGAATCAATTGAACCAATGAACATTATAAAACATCCTTTGTCAAATCAAAGTTCCTGCTTTCTTCTAGCAAATGCAGCGCCAAGAAGAGTGACGCTTAGTGTTGCTAATAGCGATACACTTGGTAGTGCACTACTGTCATCTCCACTATCACTGTCGCTTGTTGATCCGTCATTAGAATCATCAACAGCATTAGGGTCTGCTACATTTATTTCTAGGGTAGTGGCTACCGATGATTCATCTGTAGCAGTGATGATTATGTCATATGTGGCAATTTCTTGAAGTACACAAGTAGCTATTGAAACATCAATCTCCCAATTAATTCCAACTTTGGTGAAATCTGTTGCTTCAGCCCCACACAATTGAAGGGACATTGAAACTTGCTCGCCATCAGGGTCTGAAACTGTTCCCTTTAGGGTGAATTGTAATCCTGTTGCATCCCAAGTTGCATTCATTCCATCAAAACTCATCTTAAGCGTTACAGTTGGTGGAAGACTTTGTTTCTCTAATCCATAGTCTAACATATAGTCAAAGTTCATCATATTATTGGCACTTGCAGAACCCATTACCATTACCATTCCTGGCTTTAAGCCGTCCATGGGTAACGCAATAGTTACCGGTTGGTTACTAGCCATTGAAGATCTCATAGAGCCCATATTTCCGTCTTGATGAGCATGAGCACTAACAGTCATTTCAGCCACTAATCCAGTAGGGGTCACAGTAAAGTCGATGTTCTCACCATCGGTGATGTCTGCTGTTGCAGTAAATGGTTGGCCAAAGGTGAAATCAAGAGTTTCCACGGCTACAGCGCCAAATGGATCGACAATTCCACAGGTTGCCACTGTTGAAGCGGTCCCAGATGGAGAGGTAACCAGTAGGTTACCAGTTTCATCTTGTCTTGCACTCCATCCGGCATCAGTAAATGTGCAGTCTAGGTTCCAACCGTTGGAATCAGTAGCCCAGTCTGCTAAATCGTCTGCCGCAATAGTGAGGTATTCGGTTCCGGTCATTAACGGAATTATTGAATTATTATTTGGATGATAAGATGTCCATTGTGGTAAATCGTTAGACTCTGGTTCAGCAGTAGTAAAGTCGATGAATAGGTTACGACCCATTGGCCAAAGAGATTTTTCATAATCGACAGATTGGTATATTCTTAGTTTGCCATCGGGCAGGAATTCTTCAGTAGGAGCAACATAGTCAACTCCTTCTTGTAATGCTACACCATCATCTTCCATTGAATAATTAGCAATTCTAAGTCCTTGTAATGCGGGGAAGGTCAAGACTAATTCAGCATTGGTCATATTGGTGACATTAAGGGCCAAGGTAAAGTCTGAAACACCCTTATTTGGTAGTTGATCAAACCTCATGTTTGTTTCTTCACCACTTTTTACAAACATACTTATCTGCAAATCGTCAGTGGCATAAGTTGGAATTTCTCGACAGTCGGCTGATGCGCCAAAGTTACTGCATTGACGTTCTTCAGGGTGGTTAGGGGCAATCAAATCAACTTCATCAAGAGCGATTCCAGATTCGACGAATTCCATGTCATTCCAATCAACGCCACTGGCAGTTCGGTGGGGGACGCCCTCTCTTACACCTAGCCTAGTATCCATGTCTTCGATACACATTGGGCCAATCTCCCTTACAGCCTCACGCTCATCAGTACTAAGCCAATCATTATTGCCGCCAGGAGCGCCATCAAATAATTCATCTAAGTTGTCACGTACAGTTGCAGAGTTACTGCCGTTTACGTAAGCGGTTGCTGTCATTCCGGCGTTAGCCCAATCCTCTTCAATATCGATGTTGAATAAAGCAAAATTGTAATCGAATAAATCTTCGAAGGTATATCCTGAACAGTCAACATCGGAAAGGCCATCACTGCCTTGCCTTCCTTCAGTATTTTGAGTTTCGTTAACTGTTAGTTCATTGCTGCTGATAGCTGAACTCATGCTCATCAAGAGCATTAGAATGAACATGGTAATCGCGGTGGCGGGAACATAGTTACGTCTTGCTGCCATGCCTATCGGTATGGTCTGCTTGTCTAATACTCTTTGGCTTACATAATGACAAATAACCGTTTATGGTTTGATTTGGTTAAGGCGGAATTTGAACCAATACCAAGGTATACAGGTCCAAATCAACGCAGATAACCAAGAAATCAACCTAGGGACTCCACGGTCAACGTCATCTAGCGTAGTTTCCAATAAATGGTGAAACACGCCATTTGGCGAAAGAAGGTCGAGATAACCTTCGAGTTTAATCATCTCAGTATTATTTACTTCGCCAATTTCAACTCCCGAGGCAAAAGCAACCATAGAGGTGACTAGTGCCCACAAAAAGGTAAACAGAAACCACATTCCAACGCCAAAGGCGATCGAAGTACCCTGATCTTTGGAATATGTTGAAGCAATCAAACTAAACAAAACATACCACAGCAAAACCAAAGCAACACCGGTAAAGGAAATAATTAAATCAATAATTTCTATTGATGCATCCAAACGATACATGGCAATTATTGTAGAGATTAACCATAAAGTCCAGACCGGGATTAATATTGCGGCCCAATAGCCCAATGCTATGCCAATAGACTGGCTATTTCGCGGCATTGGTTGAGATAGTTTAACTTCTAAAACACCACTAAATCTGTCTCGACTTATGCCATCAAATGACAATAATACGCCACACATTGTGCCAGCAAAAACTACACCTAAGCTAGTGTAAAACAAAACTTCAGGAACATTATCCGGAGTAATTCCTCCAGGGAGCATTACATCCGGGTCTGAAAAACCCCATGCCATGCCGGGAATAAACAAAATAAGGATTGGTAACATGATTATCATTCGATTAGATTTCCATTTTGCAACACAAATTCGCCGGGCAATGGCATAAATTTCAGCTGGAATTAACATCATTCTTCCCCGCCTCTAATTTTCAAAGGAAGCATTGTAACCTGGTTAATATCCATGCCAATTTCTTCTATTTCTAAGCCAGTTGCATTGCACAGCATCTCGACTATGTCTGGTGCTTTTGGTTGCCAAAAATCGATGGTATGCTTATTACCTAAGATTCTAGACATTAGTTTAGCGTCTGGCTGGAAAATTATAGCCTTCCAGTTATTGTCCGTGTAATTTGATGAAATCAACTTACTGTTCTTATCGAGTAATTTCTCAAATTCAGGTAACTCGCCTTTTCCGCCAATTGCAACTCTATCATTTAATCCTAAATCACGTTCAATTTCTGAAATTTGACCCTCAGCGACAATTTGGCCTTTGTGAATTAATGCTAGGCGGTCAACAAAACCTGCCATGCCAGAAACATGATGCGATGAAATAATGATACTTACTCCATTTTCAGCGAGTTGCTTAACCATCTTTTCAACAGACTTTGCTGCAACGGGGTCGAGTCCATTGAAAGGCTCATCCAGAAGCAATATTTTGGGGGAACTCATTAATGAAATTGCTAGGCTAAGTCGTTGACGCATTCCTTGGCTCAGGGTGTCTAATCCATCATTTAATTTAGAAGAAAGACCTACTAAGTCGAGTAATTTTTTTGAGTTGACATCGCCTTCTCGCATTTCAGCAAATGACTTCACGGTTTCCAACACGCTTTCAGAACCGTTCCATCTGACTTGTTCTGGCATATGTCCAACATTACAGCGTAACAAATAATCAATCGCTTCAGGGCTTTGATTTAGGTCATCGCCGTTGAGTCTTATCGTGCCACTGTCTAAGGGTATTACTCCTGCTAATACTCGCAGCAAGGTGGTCTTGCCGGCGCCATTTGGCCCAACAAGTCCGAGAATTTCGCCTTTAGGTAGGGTGAGATTCAACGAGAATACTCCGGGTCCTTGTCGCTTATTCCAAGGGTTGGAAAATTTGGGGGCTGAAATTTTGTGGCGAAATGTTACATCGATTAACTCGAGTGCCGCTTCCGCCATAACACCGCTAATCTGTTCATGCTTGACAAACTACCGTATATTATCTCAATCAAAGCAAACCTTCTTGCCTTAAAAGCAAATCCTGTAGGTGATTAAGGTGCTTGGCTCAGTATTAGTTTCATTATCCATGGTGGCTGTAGTCTATGCTGTTGTTTATCTAAAACACAGATATTCGAGCGATGATTCTGAGTTGGATTATCGCAATGCATACGGGCAATATGGACTTGAATTTTTAATTGGATGCGTGTTTCTTTTATGGTTTGTTCCATATGGGATATTGGTTATTTTACCTCTAGTTCTGATACTATCAATAATTAGCCCCGCAGGTCGTGTTTCATGGCAAGAATTTGGCAAAATAAGAGCCTATGCTGCAGTATCCATGGTAGTGGTTTTGTTAATGGGTGGCTTTGTTCCAACATCCGAACCTAAATCGCCTGATGAATGGGGCGAGCCACTTTTTACTGAAAATCCCAATGCCCCAATTTATCCTGCTGGCAAGCAATATACTTGGCTAATGCTGCCCGATGAGGGCGGATTAAACGTTGAGATTGTCCAATCATTGACCATCAGGACCTCTCACCAGTTTTCCAAATTATCTCTTGCCTCCTCAACGCTAAACATTGCAGATGCATTCAATATGCAACAATCGAGAATGGATCAAGCAATCCAGTTACTTGATGAACAAATTGTCTTCAACATCGACCCTGAGGAGATGAAATTACTACCCATTGAAGATAAAGCCAAACATACCTTTCAAACAGCAACAGGTAATCATGAATTGGATATTAGGCTATATGATTTACGGAGTTTGACTTTGAGTTCAGATCCCAACGGTGTCAAAGTAGGTGAGGTATTTTGCGTAGCAAAAGGCACATGGGGTGGGGAATTGGATTTGCTAGTTGTGGTCCGTCCAATTGGGCATACTGGTATAAGTCAAGACAGGTATGCTGAAAGTCTAGTTTCACAGTGGTTATCCTAAAGATAATCATTACTGTTTTAATTTGATATAGCCGCTATATATCTTGAAAGAATGATCGCTGTTTTCCAACATAGTCAAGATGGTTTAAGCTCATTTTGTAAAAGCCACTACTAAAATCAAAGTAGTGGTTACGTTCATAGTTTTGATATTTTAGGGAAGCCTAAAGAATATATAGCACTTACTTTTCGGCTACCCTAAAAGAGTGGGTAAAATGTTGGAAACCAGAATTGCAAAATCCAGCATGATGATACTATTAATTGTGACTACTGCTATGGCAGGTTGTATTAGTAGTGATGATGATTCTACATCTTCTACAGATAATTGTAGTGGAGATGAATTAAAAATAGCCTATGAAATAAAAGAGGATTTGACAGATACAGATATGTCCAATCCTCAACAGATTGCAGATTATCTCTGTGATAAGTTAGATATGGATGTTTCATTGTATGATGTTGGAAGTTCAGGAATTGCTATGGAAGCGCTTCGATTTGGAAATGCTGACATTGCAATGAACATTGATGGTGGCCCTGCTTGGGTTGGCTGGAATGCATACGGGCTCGAGGTTATGGCTGCGGATACTAAATCCGACGGTCGTGCATACTATGATGCACATGCTTGGGTCAAAGCAGATTCAGAAATAGCAAAAGCTCATCTCGACAGTGATGATTCAACCGATCCTTTCTCCCTACTTGCTGGAAAAACATCTTGTCACACCGGATGGCTAAAATCAGCGGGAATGTTGATGCCTATGGGTTACATGATTGGTAACGGATATGTCAATGTTCAAGGAGATATGTCTGATACTGAAACTTTGCGAACTACAATAAATCACTACTTTGATGGAAGTACAGGTGCTGGAAATCTAGCTTCTATTCCAGAAAGTGGCGCATTGTACTCAGGATATAGTGGAGCCGTTGAATGTTTGAGTACTGGATATGGAGATGTAGCATTTGCTAAGGATTCCACAGTTGCTTCATATTGTGATAATGAGGATGCAACCTTGAATCAAGCATGGTGTTTGGACATGAGTCAATATGTTGCTTTACCGAAATTTGGATCATCTCCTAGTCACTCTGTCATGTATAACAGTGATGTCCTCGCAGCAGACAAAGTGACATTGATTCAAGATGCACTTGTCGCAATGAAAGATGATACCAATGGCCTAGAAATTCTAAACAATGTTCTAGGTACAGATGCTATGATTGTTACCGATGCTCAAGTACATTTGGGAACATATGGAGCAGCGCTTCAAAATATCCCAGGTATTTCTAGTAAGTATGGCAATGCTTTCACAAATGGTTCAGAAACTGCTGCAATAAAATCAACAATTAATGTTGCATATTATTTAGCAGATGACGCAAGTGCAAATGCTGATGCTCAAGGAATGGCTGATAGACTTGCATCAGACCTTGGAGTGAATGTTAATTTGTATGATGTTTCATCCGAAGGAATGATTATCCAAGCATTAAGATTTGGAAATGCAGATATTGGATTCATGGAAGGTGGACCAGCATGGATTGGATGGAAACAATACGGACTTTCTGTATTAGCTGTTGAAACCACAACCGCAGAAGGAGCGACACATTACAATGCTTCAGCATGGGTTCTAAACGGTTCAGATATCGCTAATGCTCACTTGGACGGAGATGACTCAACAGACCCATTCGCATTAATGGCAGGAAAGACTTCTTGTCACACAGGATGGCTAAAATCTGCTGGAATGTTGATGCCTATGGGTTATCTAATCAAGAATGGTTATGTCAATCCAGTAGGTGATACTTCTGATATTAATTCTCTTCGCAATACTATAGACAATCATTTCGATGGCTCGGGAAGTAATGGAAATCCAGCATCAATTCCTGATTCTGGAGCCCTATATTCGGGATATAGTGGTGCTATTGAGTGTTTGAGTGAAGGATATGGAGATGTTGCTTTTGCTAAGGGAGACGATTTCAGTACAGTTGAAAAATACTGTGGCAGTGATGATGCATTAGAAAATGAAGCTTGGTGCCTTGCAATGGATCAATATATTCAGTTGCCATCATTTGGTCAATCTCCAAGTCACCCTGTAATGTATAATCCTGAAAAGTTGGATATCCACACACGTAATGCAATTTTGAATGTAATGTTGAGTTGGAACGATGAAATGTGGGTTGACAATTATCCTATGGGAGGTCAAAATTACACAGGATGTTATAACACAGTGACTAACCAAGTTGCTGATATTCCTATGAACCAATGTGGTGGAGAGATTCTATCTTCTGTTACTTCGAAGGGTTATGGATTGAAGGCAGGAAACAGCCAAAATCATTTGGCAAGTTATTCTGACCTTCTAGGTTCAGTGCCAGGTTTGTCTGAGTATTATCACTCCTCAGATAAGTATGGAATTACTGATGCAGAAACATCTGAACAAGAATGACCTACTTGCTCTAAATAGAATAATTCAAGGGAGTTGCTGTGGTGGTTACTTGGTAGTCGAAAATCCCGCCTCTCGAGGCGGTGATGAGGTACAGCAGATAGACTCTGAGGGTGTAACTCTTAGAGGTCTATCTGTTGGCTATGACAAACCATTGGTATCAGATATTAACAAAACCATTTATCCTGGAGATACGATTGCAATTTTGGGCTCATCTGGAATTGGAAAGACTACTTTGATGAGGACTATTGCAGGCTTAATTCGACCTCTAACTGGACAGATATCTCATAACTATCCCAAAAGAGGTGGAATTGGATATATCCCCCAAAGACTTGGTCTAATAAGACACTCCACAGTACGAAGTAACGTCTCATTAGGAGCCAGAACAAGAAGGTCAAGATGGTATCCATTTTGGTTTCCACTAAATCAGAAACTCAAAGACGATGTGGATAGTGCCATGAGGGCATTGAAAATTTTAGACATTGCAGATGAACCGGTTAGAATTCTTTCCGGAGGTCAACAAAGACGTGTTGCTATTGCAAGAACACTTGCCCAAAGGCCCAGAATAATCCTTGCAGATGAATTCTTAGGAGAACTCGATAAAGAGAATGTAAATTCTATAATTTCTGCTACTAAAAAGATAGTCGACGAAATTGGAGCGACCTTAGTATTAATTGAACATCATGAAGAAAGAGCTATCCAACTCGCTGATAGAATTTGGCGTATCACTGAGGGAAATTTGATTGAGGAAGGTGATTCCAATCAATAAGAAATTATTTTTTGTTGGTATTTCCTTAATACTTCTAGCGTGGTTATTTCTAGATGACTTAGTCGATGATTGGGGTCAAATAGAAGGTGCACCTGAAAAATTAAACACATTCTTCAGTGAAGATCTCTTACCCCCAGATTGGTCGGTTTTACAAGCAGAAGTTTGGGCAGATGGTTCATTACATAAACCCAATGGAGATGTATGTAATGAAAATATTGAATTATTTTGTTCTAAGGCTTGGACAGGAATGGTAATTACCATAAAAATGGCATTTGTTGCAACTTTGATTGGCTTTTTCATTGCCGTCCCAATTGCCTCCTTGGCAGCAAATAATATGGCTCCACTACCGATTGCAATGCCTGCAAGAGTTTTACTCGCTGGACTACGAAGTCTACCCAGTATAATTTGGGCTTTATTATTTGCAATCGCCCTTGGTTTTGGGCCATTGCCAGGAATTTTAGCCATGACTTTGTACACTATTGGATATTTAGGCAAACTACAGTATGAAGCCATGGAAGGAGTTCATAATGCGCCGTTAGAGTCTGGTTTAGCAATGGGTTTGACACATTCTGAACAATTATTCCATGTAGTGATTCCAGAGTCTAGTAATCATCTTCTAAGTCAATTATTATTCATGTTCGAGTATAATGTAAGGCATGGGGCGGTTTTAGGTCTTGTAGGTGCTGGAGGTATCGGGATGTACATCGATAATTACATCAATCCGCCATTTGATTACAACAAGGCATTTGCCTTACTAATTGTAGTCTTTGTAGTCGTAGTAATAATAGATCTTATTTCTATGCTAATCCGTTCATTTGTAACTGAGGAAGGAGACGTGAAAAGGCCTAAGTGGTGGAGTGTTATTTTACCGCCTTCCATGGCTGTAGAAATGTACTCGAAAAAGGAAGAAGAATAAGTACTCACTCTGCGGCAATGTGAACTGATCCTTCTTTGTAAAATACTTGAATGCGTTCAGGGACTTTTCTTGTTAAAGCGGCTACTGCTTCGTATATTTCGTCCTTCTTTACTTTGAACGCTTTTGCTGCGCTTGCAGTAGACCATGGCATAGTATCGAAATCAGATTGTCTAATCCACTCAAAGAGTCTCGCTTCAAGTTCGGTCAAATCATCCGCCATGATACCCTGATGGTGATGATATACAAAACAACACCGACTCAAAAAGCGGTCAATTTAGGCCAACGATTCTTCTGCAGCATTCTTCTGCATCGATTTCGCCATCAAGTAAAGTATTGATTGCTGTGGTAAACGGAACTTCGATACTTTCATCCTCAGCTCTTCGAATGAACATTCTTGCAGCTCTAACGCCTTCCGCAACCATAGTCATCTCTGCTAATGCTTCATCGACGGTTAAACCGGTGCCTAATTTTTCACCCATTCGCCTATTTCTTCCATATGGGGAAGTAGCGGTAACGTACAAATCGCCAAGTCCCGCCGGACCAAATGCAACCTCTGCTCTAGCACCAAGTTGTGGTAAAAGTAAGCAGCCTTCTTTGAAACCAGCCATAAAAATCGCGGCTTTGAGGTTGTCACCGCCTAAACTTCCAATTTTTTTGAGTCCGTCAACAAGTCCACACGTTAGGGCGATGACATTCTTGAAAGCACCCCATAATTCTGCACCAACAGGATCAGATGCCGAGTGAAGAATAAACGTCTGTGTGGTTAGGGTTTCAGCTAGACGCTTTGCTACTGATTCATCCTCGCTAGCAACAAGTGCGGTTGTTATTACTCCACCTGCTGCTTCAGGGGCAATAGTTGGACCGGTAACTACGGCCAATGTGTTACTCTTTTTTGCCGCCACTAATTTTTCGTTAATAGCCTCAGAAATTAGCCGCTTTCCTGGTGCAAGACCTTTTGCCAAGTCAATGAGAACATGGCCAGGTCTTAGATGGGGTATTATGTCATCAACCACGTCTAATATCACCGAAGAAGGCACAGCAAGAACGACAATTTCTACGCCATCAAGTGCCTCTTCTATTCGCATAGTTGCTTCTAATCCTTCTACAGAATGGTCTGGCAGGTACTTTTTGTTGATTCCGTCCATGGTAATAGACTCATAGACTTCTTGTTCAATTGTCCAGCCTTTTACTTTGTGACCTTCCAAAAGCCACATTCTTGCGACCGCAGTACCCCAATTTCCAAGACCAAGAATCGCGA
>JAKMFF010000251.1 GCA_022425585.1 Candidatus Poseidoniaceae archaeon | reverse complement strand
TCGATTGAAGTGCTATTTTCACTTTCTTTTAGTACCACGCCAATGCCAAAATCTGACCATATTTGTTCAACTGATGAGAAGTCTCCATCAATGAACTCAAAGGTCGTGAGATAAGTCCATGAGGTGTTAAAATAAGTCATATAATCAAGTAAATCATTAGGCCCATCACGCCATGGATCAACGGTTATTGAGATAAATGTGAGATTATTACCAATCTCAGAGTCATACTCTTGATACAGTGTTTTTAGTTCTGCAGTTACCGTTGAGCATACGTCAGGGCAATTAGTGTAGAAGAAATTAACCACAATAACCATGTCATCCAAACTTGTTGAGTTAAAAGTAGAATTATTTGAGTCTACTAAAGTAAACGGTGTGAATGATTTATTTGATGCGATATCGTTGCCGTCAAATAAATTGTCTTCGGTTGAAACACATCCCGCAAATAACAAATTTAATGTTACCAAACTGGTTAAAATCCGGTAATGCACTTATGATTCCTCACTTTCTTTTATGAAAGAACAGAACTAAACCAATTATTGCAAGCCACAGATAACTTGAATTCCATATTAGCTTTTTGAAATCGAAATTTAACTCTCTAGTTTTCTCTAATAATTCTGGCATATGTTCGTACAAAACCATTGCTTGGCCACCTGGTGGACCACCGTCGCCGCCACCGCCGCCAACACCGCCGGAGTTTGCATTGCTCATATCTGCAACACCATGGTAACAAAGTAAGAAGTAAGGGAAACCAATCATCGGAACTGTATCACCATCGGTATTTACCACAGTCTTTGATGAACCGCTTATCGGTGTTGAGACGTAATAATAAGTTCCTTCTGGGTATTCTGGAGTGGCAGCAAATCGTCCATTACATTGGTCTAAATCACCCATACCGTTGACATAATTCCAATCATCAATTCCGTTATACCCTTGATCGCCGCCTTCAGAGGTTCTTTCAACCTCATATGATGATTTTAGTGGAATTACTTGACCATTTTCATCCCAGCCGTACATAGCATAGATAGGATAACCATCAAATGCCCAACCAATGATTGGTGAATGGGTTGTTGAGTCTAAGTCAGTGTAATCATAATTTACTATAGTTTCGCCATTTGGGTCGTCCCAAAATTGACACATTGCATCATAGTGATAGTGAACTCCAGCAGGGCCATTATGGGCGCCACAATACCCTAAGTCAATCGGTTGCCGGTCCTCATTAAAGTAAAGATACTCAAGAGCAACTGCATCTCCACCAGGGCCTTCTTCTGGACCAAAAATTGGTACACCATTCACCGCTACAGCAACTGCTCCCCTGTCAGGAGCACACTCATAATCTCCATTTGCCGCTGGGCAGTTAGCAGAATTATGTCCCCCGCTAGTATCCTCGACGGGGTTTAGAGGGATTGTCCAATCCATATCTTGTTCATCTGCATTAGCACCCATTGCAGAGAGCCAATTGTGATTTGGTATTGCATTAGAGTTGATTTGCATTTCACTGCTGGTGATAGTTACCGATACATCGCATTGGAACCATGGACCAGAGCCTCCACCGCCACCTGATTGCCCTGCACCTCTAGTATTGGCGGTGTAAGAATTACCTTCACCATTGAGATCCTTTACCCAATCCCCCTGACCATTCAAACATAACCACGAATCCTCTGGTGCCCAGTCTGGAAGAGTGCAGCCATCAGCACCTACAATATCTCCAGACGGAGTATTAGGACATTGATCAACTTCATCGCTAACGCCATCACCATCTGTGTCTTTTTGTGAATCTGAGCAGCCAAATGAGTCAACTGATTCACCATTAGGAGTATTTGCACAGTTATCATCTGCATTACTAACACCATCACCATCTGTGTCTTTTTGTGATAGAGCACAACCATTGGAGTCTACTAACTCACCTGAAGGAGTATCTGGACACAGGTCTTTGTCATTGTAGACATTATCCATATCATCATCAAGTTCAGAATCCGAACAGCCACTCTGATACACCGGCTCTCCCTGTGGAGTATCATTACATTGGTCTACATCATCCAGTATTCCATCTAAGTCGTAATCTCCCGCAGGTTCTGGCGGCACCGGTAAATTTACCATTACCATATCTGAAGAGGTAGAAAACAAGCCACATGTAGCATATATCGTACCATTTGTGTTAACATTATCAGTATCGAAAGTCATGGAGAATTCACCGGTTTCTGTTGTCACGACTCCAATAACATCCAAAGTCGGGCTCTGATATTTTGGCCGGTATTCTATCGCACAAGTTTCAGTAAATCGGTGAATAAGGACGCCATTTAGTGTCCCATCAGAAGTGCCTTCAATCGGTTCATCCCATTGAAAGGAGATTACTACATCCTTCTCAAGCGGTGCAACAATGCTCACATTTTGGTAAACCGATTGACTATCTAATCCTTCTAAGTCTGTGACAAATACCTCGGCAACCCATTGACCGGGTTCAGACAGGGGCATCTCCATTGACCAAACTCCAGCAGTATTTACACTGGCAGATATTGGTTCAAATGGCTCGATTGCGGTAAATGAATCAATGAACCTAATGGTTACTGTTGAGGAACCAATTAATTCATCCGTAGCAAAGCCATTGATGGAAATATTTTCTCCGTCCCATACTTTGCTCTGTTCAGAAAACATTACCACTGGTGGCTGGTTAACCGCCATTACTGGCTCTGCGGTTTCTCCCTCATCGGTATCATTGTTACTCTCATCAGTCGGATTATCTATTACAACAAGTAATCCACCACCAACAAGAATCATCACTAAAATCCCTGAAAGTGCGGCAATTTTCGTATCCATTGGGCTCAAAGGACTTGCAATAGTATATAATTTATCTCTGAGCGTGATTAGTAAATTATTCAATTCCAGGAACGGCTGATTCTTGGTATTCCCAGGTTGCCAGCATGCCAATTAAGAAGCCGAGCGGTGCAACCATCATCCCAAGTACTAATATTGGCGTTGAAACATACATTGGTCGGTTGCAAGCCAGCATTCTAAGCCAAATATAACGCCCTGCAAGGACATCAAAGGCTAAGAAATGAAGCCAACCAACAATGATTACTTTGTCATCTGAAAAGAATTCCACAATTATTTCTGGTGTTGGCATTTCTGCACCTAGAGTAATGAAGATGTCCGGCAAGCTAGGGATAGCAAGTATTGCATAAGGAATGCATAATGGCAATACGGCAATTCGAAGATCACCAACTATTTTTTTGGTAATATCATGACGTGGAGCAAACCACATAAGACCCCAAATTGGGATAATATAAATCGAAGATATCCAAAACATCACGTGCTCTATTTGCATATTCATTCCTCCTCAAGATACTTCTTAGCATCATACTGTAGGAATTTACTGTAAAATGCTGGAAGTAAGATTAGGCTCGACAATAGTGCCAAGGTAATGGCGACAACGAATGCTTGGCCAAATAGCTTTAGTGGCAATAAAGCCGATAAATTCAGCACAGCAAATCCACCAGCCGTGGTAAGTGCAGCCCCAAACATTGCTCTTCCAGTCGTTGCTGAGGCTTTTTCCACCCATTGTTGTTGATTTCCACGTGGGTTGTGCTCAACTTCTTCTTCTAATCTGGTGGTAAAGTGAACTGCATAATCAACACCTAACCCAAGCGATAAGGCTCCGATGGTTACTGTTTGTGGGTTTATATTGTATCCAGTAAAGCCCATTATGCCGTATACCCAACAAACCACCATCATCAAAGGTATCCACGAGACTATTCCTCTGGCAAAGCCTTGACTGATATTCTTTTGACGTACTGAATGGATTGAGACTAACATTACTAAGATGACAATTGCGACAATAGCCGTTGATTGGATTGATGATGCGGCGACATCTGAGGTGGTTTGAGCATTTATCAAACTTCGACCACTAACTTTCAAACTACCATCATCTGGTATCTCTCCTTCAACTTGAGACAATAACTCCTCGATTCTTTCATTTAGGTCAACAGTAGCTTGCCAATCCAAGGTATTGGCTTGGAAGGAAATCAGAGTTTGCTGTCCGTTTGAATGTAATAATGCACTAGATAATTGTCTACCAGTATCATTGGTCAATAACCAATTAGAAAGATCACTCCAACCATTACTTTCTCCACTTTCAATTGAAATCATAATTTCATCTAGCGTAGCATATTGAGGCCTAGACTCTTCAACCAAATCCCAAAGGCCGTTTGGCACCCCAGTGATGTCGGGACTAGCAGTCAATGTTGACATCGTCAAATTCCACGACTCCCAACCAACCTCGCTCAAAACATCACCGTCATAGACAATGTATAGTGGTGAACGACTACTTTGGAATTCATCTGACAATAAGATAAAATCGGCAACTACAGGGATACTTTGGTCAAATTGATCTCTTTGTTCAAATCCAACTTCTAGTTGCTGGAAACCGACATACATTGGAATGAGTAGTAATACCGCAATAATACCTACCTTCATTGGTTGCATTGATAGACGACCTAAACTCCTCGCTACTGGACCAATTTCGATTTTACTTGCTTTGTCTAGTGGCAACTTTTTAGGCGGTATCAAAGTCATTAATGCTGGTAATGCTGAAATACTCAACAAATAAATGAAGAATAGCCCAATAGCAATCACGGTGCCAAATACTTGCAGGAAGGTAAGTGCTGAAAATCTAAATGAAAGGAATCCGACTACATCGGTAAAGATTGCAATCAGTAAGGCGATTGAGGTGAAAATTGTTCCTCGACGAATTGCCAGTTTTCTGGCTTCGACAGAAAAATCTCTCATGGTTTCAGCCGTTTCACCCTCTGGAGAATTCTTCAATTCCTCTCGTATCCTCAACACTACGTGTAAACCATAGTCGACCCCAATGGCTAATAATAGCACTGGGATTGAATTCATCGCCGCATTGAAAATCATATTGACTCCAAAGAATTCTAACCAACCTGAAAGGCCATAAGTTGCCGCTATAGCAAAAATAGTCAATACCATCACGTATGCAGTCTCTCGCTTACTGCGGAAATTAAACCAAAGAATCAATGCTAGTAAAAAGAATGCTGAACTGGTAAGAATGCCAATCTCTTTACCCAATGTCTCAGTTGAACCAACGCCAAATTGGGCAAAGGAAAAACTTCTAATCTCATCATCACCAGTATCTTGTTGAAGTTTTTCGACCAGTGATTTAGACCACTTAGTGATGTCATTTTGCGTAGAATCAAAATCTGTAGCAGCCTTTCCGTGGACCACTGGGTCGTTGCTTATCACCAAGGTAGTGATAACTGGACCAGACATATTCCACGGGTCGTTTCTCTCATCAACCGGAATATTGGATAGGATTGCTTCTCTAAAATCGATATCCTGCAGACCTTTCATCATATTCAATTGGCCAAAAATCGGTCCTGAACTGGCGGCAATTAATCCAAGTTCTTGTTGAGATTTATTCTCCAGCATCAACGATGATAATTGACCAATCAGACCGTCTAGTTGATTTGATAAATCGTCACTAGAATCAATTCTAGCCAACCAGGATTCTGGATTAGAAAAATCCCAGTCGATTAGACGTTGGGCAGTAACTGGTTGAAATGCTGGGATTGCAGAGGAAGCGGTGTTTAATGACTCTAGCGAGGATGATAAACCAGAGGAATTTGATTGTCTAACTAACTCGATAGAACTGGACAATTCACTAAGCCAACTTTCTGAGTTCTGTGAATCTTGTAAGGTATGCCACTGAATTACCGAACTAGCCATTCCAGCATTTGGTTGGGTGCCAAATAACGGATATTGGTAGGGTTGAAAGTTCTCATCCAGCAGTAATTGTGCTTCAATATATGCTAGCTGAGTCCAGGTTTCTTGGCCTAACAAATCTCCCTGATCTACTTCATCAATAATTCGTACAAAATCAACTGAAGCCTGATATTCATCTTCAATATCATTAAGCAGCGATACCGTTTCATTATCGGGGAAAAAGCCATCTTCACTGTTGTCAAACTTTAGATGCATTGCCCCAGAAGATAGTAAAATCACTACTATGAACAAACAAGCCAAAACAGTGCGTGGTTTATCGACACTCTTTTCGGTTAGAGCAAAAAATGGATTTCGCATAATCAAAGTATCAGCGTTTTGCTTATAGTGATGTGGTATAACCCGTGAGTAATAGTAATCAGTTCAAGACAATTAGATTAGCAACGAGTAATCATTCTTCGTATGGTTGCCAGTCTTCATCGCCTTCCATTCTGTACCACCAATAGCCGTCTTCATCTTCAAACCATTCAGTACCATCTTCATCAACAGAATAACCGTCTGGATAACCGCCTTCTTCTTCGGCACTTGGGTCAACCATACCGGTTTCTTCCGTAATTTCTTGTTTGACTCGATAAATTTCCTCATCTGCATCAGCAAACACTCTGTTAACTGCGCCTATGTTAGCAACGTGGTCGCCTTTCTTGATGGCATCATCTGATTCTTTCAAGAACTCTTGAGCCATTTTACTTTTGTAATCCTCAAATTCATCGCGGCCAAATCTGCCAGTAAATTCATTCCCTTTGGCCTTCATCAAATCATCCAAACTTTGGCGTTTTTTGCCTTTGAGTTCTGGAGCATCTGGTGCCTCTCCCATGTAAAAAGGGTCATCAGCCTCATCCATCTTAGGAAATGTTCTTTGTTCAGGGTCTGCTTCTTCAATCGCTTCAATTATCAGGTCGTGTTCCTCTTCGTCGATTTTTTCTTCGTCGTAGTTCTGTGCAGTAATGTTGACTAACTTTTCCAAATTTTTCGCTAACATTCGGTCGTTGACACTGGCCTCGACCAATTTATCTACTTGCTTTAGAAGGCGTTCGTAAGGACTTCCGGCTAGAGCACCGAAAAACTTCCCCATACGACCCTTCTTCTTCGCCATGATTGGTTGTTAAACCCATCCATTATCAATTTAATCATCACAATTAAGGATACTTTTCATCAATAAAACCATTCTAGCCCTACACGATAGCATGGTTGAGGAGTGGCTAGAAAAAATCATGACTTCATATAATCATGATTCATTTGAGGCTAGAGACTCTTATGCTGCTCAGGTATACATGCCTGGAAAACTTTTCCAAGATTTAGTTTGGTGGGCATTACAAGCTCTACCTGATGAGATATTGGTAGGATTAGATATTGATGCTAACCGAAACCCAAGTGAAGATATTGAAAATTTATTTCTCAGTGAACAACAAGTCGAAGGGTTGTTTCAAGGCCAGGGTTTTGTGATAAGTGAAGCACATATTGTTAATCGTGGAGATTCATACTCAGTACATCATTTACCTGAGGATTGGACCGATGATATTTTTGCCCCATCCAGAGGTGCAAGAGCTGGTCGATTTACCCATTGGCTGCATACTCATCCAAATGCTCCAGCGATACCAAGCGGGGCTGATGCTGATGCATCGCAAGAAACCTCGGGCATTGACTTAATCTTGGGCTTGAGATTCTCGCCGTCTGGACCACTACCTTGGTTTGATGATGTTGAAGGCAAAAGACGCATTCTTGGTAAAGAGGCAGCAGTGGAAAATAACCAACAAACTAAGCGTCGATTGTTTGGTAGAACTCAATTACCGGTAATTGGCATGGCTCCAAGTGGGCATATGATTCATGAGGTTCAATTAATTGCCTTCCACAAAACTGGTTTGGGAGTCAATGTGATTTTCATCGACGACCAAGATTCGCCGTATGGCTGGCAATCACTCATTACTCAATAATTCAAAAGGTGCCAAAAATAACACCATTTGCCAGTAGATTTGCAAAATAACCTTAGACTACCTTGAACGAGTGAGCCAATCTATGAGTTTTGGAGGGGTAAATGCGGGCCAAGAATTGTATAAAATAATCTTAGAAAAACAATATGAAGACTTTTCTAGATATTATATCGCTGAAATGAGTTATGATGATTTTTCCTGTAAAGTTGATGTAGAGTATCGAATAAAACATGGCGTATTTCCATTAC
>JAKMFF010000231.1 GCA_022425585.1 Candidatus Poseidoniaceae archaeon | reverse complement strand
ATTTTATACTGTCCTTAAGGATGTTCTAAAGAAAGTTGTCAACATGATGAAAATTGGAAAATCATAGTAAAATTTCATGCACAACCATCAAAGGATGTCTTGAATGACCAATAAATGGTCGTACTATGTCAATGTCGTCAACAGAACTTCAAGAACTAGCAAGAAAATGCCGTGTAGAAATTGTAAAAATGGTATACCGGGCTCAAGCAGGTCATCCAGGAGGGTCACTTTCTGAAATTGATTTAATTGCTGCTCTATATGCTAATTATCTTAGAGTTAAACCAGATTCACCAGATTGGGAAGATCGAGATCGGTTTATTCTGTCAAAAGGCCATGCGTCACCAGGAATGTACGCAATTTTAGCTGAAATGGGATTTATTTCAAAGCAGGACCTAGAATCTTATCGTGTGCTTGGCGGAGTTTGTCAGGGGCATGTTGACATGAAGTGGTGCCCCGGCGTCGACTTTTCTGCTGGATCTTTAGGCATGGGATTGTCTTTTGGTATGGGCTGTGCAATTTCAGGTAGACTGAAAAACAGTGAAAGACAGATATTTGTTATGCTTGGTGATGGAGAAATTCAAGAAGGTAGTGTCTGGGAAGCAGCTATGGCTGCAAAACATCATGAATTGGGCAATTTGAAAGTAATATTAGACAGAAACAGAATTCAAAATGATGATTTTTGTGAAACTCAAATGCGAATGTTTGATATTCCCGCAAAATGGCAGGCTTTTGGTTGGTCTGTTAAAGAAATCGATGGTCATGATATGGATGAGGTCGTTGAAGGATTGGATTTCTTGAAGAATACTAATGATAATCCGGCAATTCTTATTGCTCATACGGTAAAAGGTAAAGGGGTATCATACATGGAAGATAACCCATCATTCCACGGTGCTGCACCTAATGATGAACAATTTGCCATTGCCATGACTGAACTAGGCGAGGTGGTAAATTGAGTAGAATGGCTGCAACTAGGGATGGCTATGGTCAAGCCCTACTTGACTTAGCAGATAATGAAAAAGTGGTAGTATTAGAAGCGGATTTAGGTAAGTCGACTAAATCTCTTCACTTTAGAAAGCAATATCCTGATAGGACTATTTCTTGTGGAATTGGCGAACAAAACATGCTACTGACTGCGGCTGGATTAGCATCATCTGGATTTATTCCATTTGCTAGCACATTTGCCATATTCACAGAACGTGCATTTGAACAAATGAGAAACGGAGTTGCCAGGCCAAACCTTGCAGTTCATTTGTGTGGCAGCCATGGCGGAACTCATACAGGAACTGATGGATCATCCGCTCAATCTATTGAGGATTTAGCAATCTTTAGAACACTACCAAATGTGGTTGTATTGCATCCTTGTGATGATGTTAGCACTCGATTATTAACTATACAATTAGCAGATTTGTCACAACCATCATACACAAGAACTGCAAGAAATAAAACTCCAGTAATGTATGATGGCAGAGAATCTGAGATAAAAATTGGTAAAGGAGTGATACTAAAAGAAGGTCATGATGTTGCCATAATTGCTTGTGGAGTAATGGTTTCAGAAGCAATGAAGGCTGCAGAACAATTGACATCTCAAGGAATTTCTGCAACTATAGTTGATATGCATACGATTAAGCCGCTGGATGAGGAATTAATTGAGAGAGTGGCAAAATCTTGCGGTGCGATTGTAACGGCAGAAGATCACAACATCATCGGTGGTTTAGGTGGCGCAGTGGCAGAATATCTCAGCTCAAATATCCCTACACCGTTGGAAAGAGTTGGAGTAAAAGATCGATTTGGCGAATCTGGTCAAGCGGATGAAATGCTTGATTTGATGGAAATATCATCACCTCATATAGCATCTGCAGCGATTAGAGCAATTAATCGCAAGAAATGAATACCATGGTGCTAACAGGCTAACTATGAGGAACAAAGCCATACTCTTGTGCTTAGTTTTGTTACTATCCTCAACTGCACAGTTTTCCAACCAATTGAAAGAAAGTGAAAATATTTCAAACACGGCCCAACAAAGTTGTGACGCTAATAGAAATGAAACATGGACAATTGGTTTGATTTACTGTGATGGCCTAATTCAAGCAGGTTACACATTATTTTCACCGATGGCGTCTGAAACATCTTACCTAATTGACCAATATGGTCGAGAAGTACATTCTTGGACATCACCAAGTGGTTACACTGGATTATCGAGCTATTTACTTGACGGAGGAGATTTACTAAGACCAATCAATCTAGGCAATAATCAACCAGGAGAATTTAGTGCGGGGGGGAGCA
>JAKMFF010000218.1 GCA_022425585.1 Candidatus Poseidoniaceae archaeon | reverse complement strand
GTAATGGCCACGCTAAGGCATTGTTCGGTGATATACTGAATATGTTTTAATCAGTATTTTGGCATCATCATCTCAACTGCAAAAAGTGGGTCTGGGTCAGTTGAATCGTGATAGGCGACAACAACTCCTCCATCATTGAGAATGGCTAAGGAAGCAAAATCAAATCGGATGTCATTACCTGCTCCTGACGTCGAATCAAGGTCACCTTGCCCAATGTAGGTGAGAGTATCGGGAGACATATCTTCTGAATAACCTCTAACATGGTAAACAGTATCTACATCTGGTCCAGTTGAACTCTGGTAGCGGACATTCAACACAAATAGGTCTAATTCGCCATTAGCCTGAAATTCCCATTCTTCAATTTGGGTTGCTTGGTCGCTAAGTTCGTAGGTATAGTTGGACCAATTGACCGCCCCATCGCTGGACATATAATGGGTAAATGAGGTGCCGGTATTCTTGACGCAATGGATAATACCTGCAGAATCTATTTGGCAATATTCACTGGGGAACTCAACGTATAATTCGTTCCAAGAAAGTGAGGTGTCCATGTATGCTGCATTGCCATTGTCATAATAGGAAGGGAATAGTAAACCGCCACTTGGTACAGGGAATGCACGCATTTCTTTGTGCGGTTTGTTAACGTCATAGTAAGCCGATAATCCAGCTTCTGTAAAGTCAAGGTCTAATTCAACTTCTGGGTCTCCGCCGCTTCGGTCGGGGAACTGGAATGGATAGTAATTTAATCCATCAACACTAATTTGGCCACCAGCATTCAAACTTTGGTGCCAGAAATTCGATACTACAATACTAGCCCAATCACCATTGCCCATCGAAGATTGGATTGGCCCTATTACTTCTACTTGCCATGAACGGTCATAGAACGGCTCAGTAATTCTGTTGTAACACCATTTCCATTCGTCTTCAGATTCATCGTATAGGATTGCATAAAATTTGTCCAGTTTCAAATCTCCACCTGCATATGGGTACCACGACATAGAAATGATGTCCCCGTTGGTGGCTTGGACAATACTACCTTCACCAAGCCCCTCTTGTCCGGGATTTGTCGGAACTGCAGTTACACATTGTCCAAGTGCTGGTAACACTCCAGGGATGTAGGTGTCCCAAGTGTGGCCACGGTCAAGGCTCCAAACAGGATATTCTCCACCGATATTGAGAATTTGACCTTCAATAGTGGTGGCAAGATAATGTTCACAACAATTGCCACCTTTTGAGGCATCAAATACTGCCCAAGACATATTGGTTAATTGATTGGTGTTAAGGTCAACGGTAGTAAACGGTCTTGGATCCTCATGTTGCTGGTCATCGATCAATATGTACTCAGTCCAAATATTCTCAATGGTTTCTTCTTCAACCAATCATTAACCGTTGCTAAAACATCCTGCAAGTATTGTTGATAGTGCCAACAAAACCGACAAAGCCATTCTTCGCATGTGTAGGTGGAATCAATCCTTATCTTTGAATCCGTCGTTGCTAGGATTTTACTTGACAATAAAGTTGATTTTAGCCCCATCTACTTCAAACGAATCAGTGTTTTGGCTTGGCTTGGCATCACTTGGATGGAATACTGCAGCGCTAGCTCTTGTTTCAGTAACAATCCATTGGCGGTCAAATTCAAACAATTCAGGGGCATTTTCAGTCCATACTTCAAGGTCGATAGTTGCCTCAATATCCAAGTCAAGGTCCTTACGCTTGGCCTGTATTCTACGCGTGATATCTCTAGCTAGACCCTTGGACAACAATTCAGGAGTATCATTCATATCGAGTACTAAACTGACTTGATATGCCTCATCACCTTGACCAATTTGAATTGTTGATGCGGCAAATCCGGATTTCTCAATTCGCTTTACTTCGACATCAGATTCTTCGATTTTTATGCCCATTATTTCTAATTCACCGGATTTAATCTGTTGGTGCATTGCTACAGGATCTGCCGCATTGCGGATTTCTCCTGCAATAGCATTGACGTTCTCCCGTGCTCTTGGTGCAAGAGCGCGGAAATTAGGTGCTAATTCGATTTGTTGGAAGCGGTCTAGGTCAGTTTCAACAGAGATGTTTTCGACATTCAACTCTTCGGCTAATATTTCATGGAATTGCGCAAGGTCAGGTCCAGAAACAATCCAGCCATCGCCACAAGGAAGTCGTTGCCTGCGTCCTGCATCAATGCGGATGCGGCGGCCGGTTTCTGCTAGTTCTCTAACCAAGGCCATGGCTTCTTCTAAACTCAAATCTTGTGGTGGTAGAGTTGCTGTTGCTTCAGCAGCAGTCTGGTCCCAGTTGTCAGCAGTTGCGCCTTCTAGGCTCCCTGGTGTCCCAAGGGGCCATGCGGCTTGGTGAACTCCTGTGCCAGCAAGATTTCGATAAATCACATCCACCATGAATGGGCTTACCGGTGCAACCAATCTGCAGACAGTGGTTAATACTTCATGCAGGGTATTTTGACAAGATAATTTATCCTCATTAGCCGCCTCGTCCCATAATCTTCTTCTGCTTCTTCTAACATACCAATTTGATAGGTCATTAACAACGAAGTCTTCTAGATCACGGCAAGCCTTGTGGAAATTCCAAGTGGTGAAATCATGATGATAGCTCTTAGCAACGGAAGCAAGTCTTGACAAAATCCACCGGTCAAGAGCTGGTCGCTTTGAGGTTTCAACGCCGTTGGCCTCTGGATCAAAGCCATCTAATGCGGCATAATCAGCGTGGAATTTGTAAATATTCCACAGGGTTAGGAACATTTTAGCATAAGTTTCTCGAACTCCATTAGGGTCAAACTTGAGCGGACTCCAAGGTGCTCCTGCGGTAACCATGTACCAGCGAGTTGCATCTGCGCCTTCTCGATTAAAGTGGTCCCATGGGTCAACTATATTGCCACGAGACTTAGACATCTTCTTACCTTCAGCGTCAAGAATTAGTCCTAGTGATAGACAGCGCTTGTAGGCGGGTGAATCGAAAACAGTCGTTGAAACCGCCAGTAAGGTGTAGAACCAGCCTCTAGTTTGGTCGACACCTTCGCAGATATAATCAACCGGGAAAGAAGCATTAAATGTCTCTCCGCCATCAAATGGGTGGTGCCACTGAGCAAAAGGTGCACAACCAGAATCAAACCAACAATCCATGACAAATGGTTCCCTGTGCATTGGTTTGCCATCATCACTGACTAGCGTGAATCCATCGACAACCGGTCTGTGCAAGTCAACATCGCTTGGGCATTCTGGATTGTCATAGCCAGCAGCCTTTGCTTTGGCAACTTCGGCCTGCAATTCATCAATTGAGCCGACACATTTCATTTGTCCGTCTTCGCTGCGCCATACTGGTAGTGGGGTGCCCCAATAACGTTCACGAGAGATTGCCCAGTCCTTGACATTTCTGAGCCATTCTCCAAACCGTCCTTCGCCAACCCAATCAGGTGCCCATTCTACATCACCATTAAATTTCAATAATTGTTCTTTGACTGCAGTCATACGAACAAACCAAGAATCCATGGCGTAGTAAAGCAGTGGATGATCGGTTCTCCAACAATGTGGATAGTCGTGTAGATATGCCTTTTCACGGTATAGCAAGCCACTATCGGGGCCTTTGCCATTACTGCCTTGCGGGCTGGATAATAACTCAATAATTGTCTGGTCACATTCTTTGACATAACGTCCGTCTAATTGTTCGTGGATTCCAGCTACAAATGCTCCATCCATGCCAACCGTGTGGTATGCAGGCAATCCAACTTCCATTCCTAAATTATAGTCATCTTCACCATACATTACCGCAGTATGAACTACTCCAGTACCGTCGGTAGTAGTGACCCAATCAGCTGACAGAACAGTCCATGCAGTAGTTGAATCGCCACGGGGGACTGCTTCAGGGAATAGTGGTTCATAGGCACGTCCAACGAGGTCGCTGCCTTGGAACTCTTCAATAATCTCGACATTGTGCCTGAGTACTTCTTTCATCAAATCCTTGGCTAGAATCATGGTTTCACCAACATCAGCACCACCAGCACCAGACCAATTTGCCGCAACTTCTGACACCTTGACCTTGACATATGTTACATCAGGCCCAACTGCTAGACCAACATTGCCGGGCAAAGTCCAAGGAGTGGTTGTCCAGGCTAGGATTGATGAGTCATCATCGGTTAGTTTGAATTTTACATAGACTGAGGGTTCCTCGACTTCTTTGTACCCTAGCGCCACTTCGTGACTAGAATATGAGGTGCCGGTTTGGGGGCAATATGGTAAAACTTTGTGACCACGATAAAGCAGCCCTTTGTCAAACATCTGCTTCAATGCCCACCAGCATGATTCTACATAATTGTTGTCCAAAGTGACGTATGGATTGTCCAAGTCAACCCAATAAGCCATACGCTCTGTCATCTCACGCCATGCGCTTTCATATGTCCAAACAGACTCTCGGCAGGCTTGGTTAAAATTATCCATTCCATAGGCCTCAATGGCTTCGTTAGACATTAAGTCCATGCGCTTTTGTACTTCGATTTCCACTGGCAAACCATGAGTATCCCAGCCACCTTTTCGCTCGACTAGGAACCCTTCCATGGACTTCCATCGGCAAACTAGATCTTTGTATGCTCTAGCGACAACATGGTGGATACCAGGTTTGCCATTTGCCGTTGGTGGACCTTCCAAGAAAATGAAAGGGGCGCCATCTCTTCTAGAATCAATTGAATTCTGGAATGCATTTTCTTCACTCCATGTATTCAGTAAAGCGGTTTCAAGAGAAACTGCGTCGAGTTCGCCGGCGGGTTTTGGCTTAGCCATGATGTTGCGAAATCGGTTTTTCTCTTGAACCTCTCCCTTAGAACCAAACATGTTTTGGAAATTAACGTCGATATTGGTGTTTTATTGGTAGTTGATTTTATTTGCAAGGGTATGTTTGAAGTCCTTACAGGTCTACGGTAGTGCATGTCCGCAGTGACCACGTGGCGCAGTGCACTTTTTTTGGCGATTTTGATGGCTATAATGGGGCCATTAC
>JAKMFF010000182.1 GCA_022425585.1 Candidatus Poseidoniaceae archaeon | reverse complement strand
ACTTGTCAGAACTTGAAACAATGGGTTGGCAAGCCCATGCAGTTGGAAGACCAGTCTAACTACAGTTCTCCGTCTGGTGTTTCTTCGAGAACAGTCTTAAGCCGAGCCTCGCAGGTTCGTTTGATTGGAATCATTAACTATTGACTAATAATATACTACCAATCAACCACATAGGATCGATTTAATTGAATGAAAAATATACTTTACAATGCCTAACTACCAAGGATTTAGTTGAAGATAACTACACCTTACATTACACTGATGGTGCTTTACTAAGAACGATTTATCATAATGGTTTAACCATAAATCAAGGGCGCAACGGGATGATGAAATTTCATGACTGGATGCCAAATTATGAAATCTCCGACCTTGATGTGGGAACTCAAACCTACCAGGCCGAAGCACTTGGCAACGCGATTGGCATGAGTAATCTGTGGGTTACCTTTCACGGCTATTGGCCGGAGAAGAATGGCCTTTGTCCAACTGGTTCATTCAAGGATATGGAAGCAGTTCCAACTTTAATCCGCCTCAAAGAAAAAAATTGTGAAGGGTTAATTTGTGCTAGTGCGGGAAATACTGCGCGGGCTTTTGCCTATTTTTGTGGATTGTATAATGTGCCAATCATTATTGTTGTCAGCCACCTACATGCCAAGCGGTTGTATGTGCCTGACGGCCATCCAACCGATTCAGTGAAACTGATTGTTCTAGAAGATGGTGATTACTATGATGCTAAGGTGTTTTCCAAAAAATTAGCCAAGCATCTTGATAATTGGCAAATGGAAGGTAGTGTTCATAATGTTGCCAGACGAGACGGTATTGGTTCATTAATTCTTGATGCGGCTTTCACCATTGGAGCAATGCCGCAACATTATTTCCAAGGCATTGGCGGTGGACCAGGACCAATTGGTGTTCATGAAATGGCGGTTAGGGCGATTGATGCCGGCTTCTTTGATGGGCCACCACCAAGGCAGCATGTCAGCCAAAATATAGAACATAGTCCAATTCACAATGCTTGGCAAGCAAAAAGAGATCACTTGATTAAGGCTGATTTTCCAGATGAAGAAGTAACTGTTTACTCAGATTACCTGCTCAATAAATCTCCTGCATATGACGTGAAAGGAGGTGTTCATGATATCCTAAAACAGTCTAATGGACAGACCTATGTTGTAGCAAAAGAGGCGGCTGTGGCTGCCAAAGAGTTGTTTGAGCAAACGGAAGGTATCGATATTATGACACCAGGTGGCGTTGCGCTTGCTAGTTTGATACAGGCTTTAGCAACAGGTGAGATTGATTCAGATGATTGTACAGTGCTAAACATCAGCGGTGGTGGAGTTGAAAGAATGAAGTCTGAAGTTAAGTGTTCGACTATTACTCCGTGGATGACTATCGCAAAATCAGCTGAAGTTGGCGAGATTATTGATTTGTTAGAATAATCAAGCACTGCGCCCAGCGTCAAACATTTCTCTTAGACTGCCATCTTGTAGCATCTCAAGGGCAATGTCGGACCCGCCAATTAATTCACCGTGAACGTAAACCTGCGGCATGGTAGGGAAATCTGCCCAACCACAAACGGCTGGAATCGCTCTACGGTCTTCTAGAATGTTTACTGCCGCAAATGGTTCTCCAAGTTGTTGAAGCACTTGTGCAGCGCGATTTGAAAAACCACACTGTGGCTCATTTGGTGTTCCTTTCATGAACAATACCAAGGAATGTTCGTCTACTATTGCTTGCAATTCTTCTTCTGTCCAATCCATTTTTCTCACTCTTTATTTTTTTGAATTCGCCTGATATGTACGCCTCGTCCACCACCATGGGGGTCAAACGCGGTGTCTCCAGCTGTTTCAGCTTGCTTAGGTGTCATACACTTCAGGTCTAATGCATGAACCGGGTGCGGGATATGTTGCTTCATGACTGCCAAAACTTGACGTTGTCTTTGCAGCGGCCTCATTCCTTCAAAATCCTCAGTGATTATTCGGACATGAAAATGGTCACCTGAGCCGTGAAGGTCAATTACTTCCACAACCGCATTAGGCACTGCTTTGAGAACTTCAGATTCAACCCAACTAGCATCGACCATACTCCCACCTCATATAGCCCTTACAAAACCATCATTTGAACATGTGGTTTAGAGGATGCTTGAAATGAAGCGTGTCTAGGCATAGATATGACCGAGTCAGTACCCAGCCATCAAGGCCGTGAACTGAATATGGGGAGGGATTCTAGTTGGTTAATCGGCGCAGATATCATCGCGGTTTTTTTAGCCTTAGTAGGCCAAATAGTACTGACTAGAGCATTGATCACCGAAGATTATGGTATCTTCATTATTGCTTTGGATATTTTTGCTACCACGTTTTTGATTATTGATTTGGGGCTTCCAACCATTCTAGCCCGTGATGGTGCGAAATCTGTGGGCCACATATGGCCGGCAATTTGGCGGATTTATCGAATACAATTCTACTGTATGTTGCCGTTTATTGCGATCGCCATCATTGGTATTTCCATAACGACAGATGGTTGGTCAGAATATTTGCACGTCGTGATAATTTGTATGGCTATTGCTTTAGTGCACATTTTTAGTTACGCACCAAGATCTGGGCTAAGAGCTGCAGGATTTGCTTCACTGGAGGCTTGGAGCAAGGTTTTGGAACGCTTGGTAACTATGAGCGGTTATTTGATGCTATACTATTTTGGGGTTAATTCTGTGGGAAGTTATGCTTTAGCATTCCTAATAGGCGCTTTAGTGGGATTAACCATGGCAATTTTATTTGCTAAATTATACTTGCAAAGTTCAGTTGAAGCTAGCAATTGGTCTACTTTGGGAGAATCTTGGATTGACAACAAATCTCTGTTATTACAATCTTTACCGTTTGCCATAACTCTTGGAGTACTGCCTTATGTGGTTAGGATTGAGAAGTTTATTGTTGCAGGGACAATGGGTGTTGAGAGTGCAGCATTATTTCATGTTGCACAAATTGCTTGGCTTGCTGGCTTAGTTGTTCCACAAGCAATGAGAGCTGCACTGCTGCCAATACTTGGTTCTTTCAGGCACGAAAAATACCGATTTAATGGTGTCATAAACAAATCCCTAGACTTGTGTTTCGGCCTTTTACCAGTTGGATTATTTGGTGGCGCATTGTTAATCACATTCATACTACCAAGCGCTTTTCCACAGCAATACACCGATGGCAGTATTGGGGCTTCAGCAGTTCAACTATTCATGATATTACTACTAGGATGGTGCTTTACTTTGATTGCAACGCCGAGTTATACTGCATTACAAGCGGGTAAGAACCCGTGGAAATTTACTATTTTTATCGGATGTGTAGTGATGTTTGCGACAATTATTGGTTTTGTATTAATTGGCTATTTTGCAGATTCCAAAAATTACGGGCTCTATGCAGCAGCAATCGCATCGACAACCTCATCGGCATTTTTGTTGTTTTCATCACTGCATCTGGCTAGGCTATGGAACTTAGTTTATCCAAGAAGAATTGAATTTATGGCTAGTATAATACTCGCAGCAATTTCTTGTTATGGTTTTGCGACAAATTCAATACTTGCATTGAGCGGAACTGCTTTGTTTATGTTTACTCCAAAAGCTTGGCAAGTAATGAAGACCAACGTTTACTGATTTCCTCAGTAGAAAACTCGTTTGGTATCTTGAATCCTTCACTCCAATCTGTCTGCAAAGCATCCTCACACGCATCGGCTAATTTTATCGGATCGTATTGTTCAACTAAACTTGTTTTTGACAAATATTGGCTAACTTCGCCCACATTAACTGAAACAACTGGGGTTCCGCAGGCTAGTGATTCTCTAGCGACCAAGGGGCCTGATTCTCGTTTCGAGGTAATCAATGTCAAGTTAGCAACTAGCATTCTGTCCCAAACTATTGTTCTTGGTTGTTGGCGTAGCGTTGTAATGCCGACAACCCAGCCACGATTTTCTAACTCTTCTCCGGTTTGTAGGGCTAGGAAATGATTTTTTTCTCGTCTTCTTGGGTCGGCTGGAAACAAAATATCAAGTTTACTTTTACGCCATCTTCCTTGCCACTTTTTAGGTTTAGTCAACCATTCATCTTCCACAGCGGTATGGCAACTAATAACCGATGATGCTGTTTTATCCAAGCCTTCAGCAATGCTGTGAAGCCGGGAAGAAACCGTAACTAAGTGGTCACAATCATTGACTAACCGAATGATTTGGCTGGAGAGGTTTTTGTCTTCAAGGCCAACATCAAAATCATGCCCGTGAACAATTCCCACCCAAGGAATATCCATTCGCTTTGCTAGCCTAGATGCTAAATCTCCTGCAGGCCACATAGTGTGGCAGATGATTATTTCTGGAGTCCAGTCGCCTAACCAGGACTCAACTTTTTTCACAATCCGCTTCATACTTCGCATAGTTATGGATGGATATGGATGTCCAGGCAGGCCCCAAAATCTTGGAGCTATGACTTGAGTATCACCATGAGTGAATTGTTTTGGCGCCTGTGACACTCCAGTTAGTGTTGATCTACTAGATTCTTGATACTTCAGCATCCTAGGTAATGGATTTACCACTTTTATTTCATGACCCATAGATTCCAGTAATTTGACGTTGTCACTAACAAATGTTCCACGAGCTACATTGGTTGGCAAGGGAAATAGTAGTGACACTACCAAGATACGCACATTGCCACCTTCATCGGATTATACTTCAAGGGCTGTTTTTAGGGCTTGAAGGTTTTCTTTGACTGAGGCTTGCTTGTTGAAAAGCCCCGAGCCCACCACGCAATTAGCAACGCCCCATTCCCCAACCATGGCAATGTTGTGGGCTTTTATGCCACCATCTATCTGTATCTGTACAGGCCTGCCGCCATTGGCGACTTGTTGGTCAATCATTGACTTGAGTCGCCTAATTTTTCCTTCAACAGAAGCGATGAATGATTGGCCGCCGAAACCTGGATTTACGCTCATTATCAAAACAAGGTCAAGGTCTGGTAGAATTTCTGTTATTGTTTCTATTGGAGTTGCGGGGTTTAGGACGACACCTGCTGTTGCACCCGCTTCTCTAATTGCCATTACCAATCTATGTAGGTGAGTTGTCGCTTCTACGTGGACTGATATGTGGTTACATCCTGCATTGATGTAGTCCAGGTAACAGTCCTCTGCATTACTTATCATTAGATGGGCATCAAAATGAACATCGTTACCAAGTGCTGCGCGAAGGGATTTTATTACCGGTGGGCCAAATGTCATGTTCGGGACAAAATTACCATCCATCACGTCTAGATGCAGAACGTCAATGCCTGCATCAATTGCTTCTTGACATGAAACTGCCAGATTTGATAGGTCAGCGGTAAGGATACTCGGCGCAATAATCATAGCAGAACAAGTAGTGCCAAACAACGGATTCTCATGAGCATTGTGCCTAGGATTGTAAAAAATTACGCACAAAGTGTCTTAATGCTCGATGTCCAGGGCTCCTTAGTGAGACCATGGGTGAAGTCAGGGCAGTCAGCGATTCAGAGTATGAAAATTCAGTGAATGATAACGAGTGGGTT
>JAKMFF010000161.1 GCA_022425585.1 Candidatus Poseidoniaceae archaeon | reverse complement strand
GTTTTATCATTAGCTTTCTTTGCATGAATCCAACCAGATTGCCATTTTTCTTTACCTAACGTTAACTCAATTACCATTTTTGTGAGTGCTGCTGCTTGTCCCAAAGCAACTGCACAGGCAGTACCGCCACCTGGCGTAGGTGCAGATGATGCTAATTCACCTTGGAACTCACTAAGTGTTTTATTCATCCAACTCAATTAACATCACCTGCCATAGCCCATTCAATTATCCTTTCATGTGGGTTAAAATTATCAATTGCAGATAATCCAAGTCCATCGATTGCAGCATTAACATATTCATCGTTGGAATATTCTCCATCTCCAAGATACCATTGTCCAGTTTCAAGCATAGATTTCAGTGGAACTAAACCAACAAGTTCGCTGCCTTTTAAATTGACAGAATGATCGTTTGCTATTGATTTACAGATTTCAAACGCCTTATGAATTGGACATTTATCGACATCTAAAATATTCATTGAGACCTGACTAATTGAGTGAGTTTCTAATGTAACACCCATACCTTGTATTTCTTTAACCATCCCTGTAACTCTCATTTTCTGGCCGTTTTCTTGTTTAATTAGCCTGCCACTGCCACGAATAATTGAACCAATTTTCTTTGCTACAACTGCATCTGTTTCGTCAACATTGACATTATATGCAATCAATATATCTCTTGAACCAATTGTTATACCACCAGATTTTTTGGTAGCAGCACACCATTCTTTAGGTCCAAAATCCGGGTACCTGGTTGAATCTTTATGGATTGTGTATCCATTTGACAATCGGTTCTTAAGTCCTTCATATTCCTCTTTTCGCAATGTAGAGAGGAGTTTCCGATCATCATGAGTTGCCGAGTAGCCATACAAAAATGTACTAACGCCAAAATTTTCAGCCACACTTTTAGCAAGTTTTTCAGCAAGCAAAGAGCATTCTGCCATGGTATAATTATTTAGCGGGATAAATGGACAAACATCAACCACACCTAATCTTGGATGTTCACCTTGGTGACTAGTCATATCGATTAGTTTTACCGCTACTTCAATTAGTTTGTATGCTGCATTATAGACGTCTTCTGGGCTACCTGCTATGGTTATCACAGTTCGATTATAATCTGCGTCTGGTTCTACACTCAAAACAGAGCATCGGTCATTTTGAGGTATACTACTAACAATTTCATCGATAATCTCTTGATTCCTTCCCTCAGAGATATTTGGTACACACTCAATTAATTGCTTGTCCATACATGGTGGTAATAAAAGGCGGACTTTGAAGTTAGCCTTAACTATAAATCGTATCTGGTGAATCTTTGAGTCCACCCTTTATCTTCTTCAGGTTAATCCTTTTTATCGAATCCATGAAGTCACTTTGAGTTATGTAACCTCGTCCTTCTCTAATTGCTATCATCCCAGCCTCAACACAAGTCGCTTTTATTTCTGCGCCTGAGAACCCATTTGTTTTATCAACAACTTGCTTCAATTGAATTTTCTTGGTCGACATCTTATCGATATTTAATTTGAAGATAGCCTTTCTTCCTACTTCATCAGGTATTGGGATTTCAATTACTCTATCAAAACGCCCGGGCCGCAATAGCGCCTCATCAAGTATGTCCGGGCGGTTTGTTGCTGCGATAATCTTGACATTTTCTAATACATCAAACCCATCCAATTCTGCTAACAACTGCATTAACGTTCTTTGAACTTCTCTATCTCCGCTTGTAGAACCGTCCAATCGCTTAGCACCGATTGCATCAATTTCATCTAAGAATATTATAGAGGGTGCTTTTTCTTTGGCTAAAGAGAACAATTCTCTTACCATTCTTCCTCCTTCTCCGATGTATTTTTGTGCTAGTTCACTACCAACCATACGAATAAATGTCGCTTCTGTGTGATTTGCCACAGCCTTTGCGAGCAATGTTTTCCCACATCCAGGAGGACCTACTAATAGGATGCCTTTTGGTGGCTCAACACCCACCTTTTCGAATAATTCAGGAGAATTGAGTGGTAATTCTATCGCTTCCCTTACATATTGCTTTTGTTCTTCCAGCCCAGCCACTGAATCATAATTAATATCCGGTCGTTCGACCATTTCAGCTCCGCTGACCATCGGATCCCAAGCATCGTGTAGAACCTCAATAACGGCCAAAGTGTCTTGATTTAAAGCGACACGCACACCTGGTTTTAACACGTTTGGAGTTAATCTTTGATTCAACGCCACCTGAAAAACTGTACCGTTAGATGAACGAACGATCCCTCTTTCTTTATCCAATATGTCTTCAAGATGGCCGACGATAAGCGGTGGTGATTTTAGTGAACGTATTTCATCATCCAAACGATTAGCCCGCTTCTTTAGCGAACGAATTTCCGATTCCATGTGGGCTCTTTCATTGATTAAATCTTGAGTTTGGTCTTGTAGATTTTTGAAATCATCTTCAAGTTTTTTCAGGTCCTCATCATTTGTTGACATGATGTCTTTTGTTGGTGTCCCTACGTCGCCTACCATTTCGCTCATTCTACCC
>JAKMFF010000142.1 GCA_022425585.1 Candidatus Poseidoniaceae archaeon | reverse complement strand
CTACTGATGTGGATTTGCCGTGGTTTAGAGATTATTGGTTATTATTACATCTTATCCTATTCGCCATACAGGCTGTTTGAAAATTTGCCAATATGGCAAACTTTCATAATTGCATTTATTGCTTGGGATTTTGGTTTCTATTGGTTTCACCGAGCCCATCATAAGTTCAGTGCCCTATGGGTTTTACACAATGTGCATCATCAAGGAGAAAACTTCAATCTATCCCTCGGAATTAGAAATGCTTGGTTTTCATCACTAACAGCACTACCATTCTATGCCATTCTCGCAGTAGTAGGACTTCCAGTTGAGATGTTTATTACCGTAGCAAGTATTCATATCGTCATTCAATTTTACAATCATAACAGCATTGTCAAGAAATCAGGAATACTTGAATCGTTTATGATTACCCCTTCCCATCACAGAGTTCACCATGGTACGCAAGAGGTTTATGTTGACCGAAATTTCGGTGGAACCTTTGTTATATGGGACAAATTGTTCGGAACCTTCCAAGTAGAATTAGATGAAGTTCCTGTTGAGTATGGTTCGCATGACAAAATTGAGACCTCCAACGTATTTTGGGGCAATGTTATCCCCATTTTGCGGTGGCTTGGGTTCGAAACAGAAAACCCGAAATTAGGAAATTATCGTATTCCAAATTTACAAATTGTCCTAAATGGGATTCTTGTCTTTGGAATCTATGTTCAATACTTAATTTACGAAATAGACGGTAATATAACAGATATGGGGATCATATTTGCATTAGGTTTCTCAGGGACTCTTGGGCTTGGTTTCATAAGTGACCAAAAGCTATGGGGTTACCGACTGAATGTGATATCATCAATAACTTTAGCATCGATATATTTTATCGCCTTTAGAACTAATGATATCTATCTTGAAGCAAATATAATTTTGATATTAATCTCAAATTTAATCATGTATTTTTCATTAGAGGATGTCAGTCTAAATCTAGCCAAAGAAGATATCCTGCATTCTAAGTCAATTGTCTAATTTTCAATAGAGGGTTTCCCATGAATCAAGGATTATTACATAGTAAAATCCTATCCTTTGCTAGCCATATACCAGACAATTTTGTCCCGATAAATGAATTTGCTGCAGTAGGAGATTTACCAGGGAAATTAGACCTCCATCGATTAACTGGCATAGACGGCCACCGCAGAAGTGATGCCGAGGAAGGAAGCCTAGAATTAGCCATCAAAGCGGCTGAGAAATGTATCAGTAGGGCGAACATTGAGTCAGCAGAAATTGATCTTGTGATTAACTGCGCCGTGAGTAATCTATCCGGAAACCTAGGATTACACATATCACCAAGTATGGCAACAATCATCGCGAAAGAGATTGGTATTATTGGGGCAATTTGTTTTGACATATCAAATGCCTGCTCTGGCATGATGACGTCGTTGATGATTGCTGATTCGATGATTAAATCTGGCGAGATAAGTACCGCTCTGATTGTTTCGGGAGAGAATATCACTTCATTGATCGATGAAGCAAAATCAAATAATCTATGGTTAAAGAGTAAAGCAATAGCATCTATGACAGTAGGTGATGGCTCCGCAGCATATCTGCTTGGCAAGTCAGAAACTCCAAATCAAGTTATTTTTAGCGAACCGTTTACTTTTGCTCAGTACAACAAACTGTGCATTGGAGAAGCCTCAAAGAAACGTGCAGGGCCATTAATGAGGACCAAAGCATCACAATTACAACAAGGGGTGTTGGACAATCTAAGTGAGTTCCTCACCCGTTCAATCCGGCACATGGGTCTTGACTGGGCGGAAATTAATCACATATATTCTCATCCAACATCACCGAAAGCAGTAGAGAAGGGGGCCGAGATTGCCGTTGCAACAATGGGTCCAATCACGATGTTACACAATATTAGTCACGATATTGCTAATACTGCTTCGACCAGTCATTGCATGTTACTTGAGAAATCTCTTCAGGCAGGGGAATTAAAATCCGGCGAATCGACTTTGCTTGTCTCTTTTGGGTCTGGTTTAGCGATGCTAGCAATGTACTTTCATTTACCAGAGGGGATTGAACAATGGTAGTAATTCTCGGCTGGAAATCATCGCCAATAGGTCGCAGTAGTCTGCTAAAATCAATTTGTAATTTGTCAAAGAAGTTGATTGCTGAAAGTTCAATAAAACTCAGCGATGTAAACCTAATTATTCATGCTGGAGTATATCGAAGCAATTTTAGAACTGAACCCGCATTTGCAAGTCATGTTCAAGGAGAATTAGGCCTCAAATGTAATGCACTATCTCAAGAATCAGATCACTGTTTCTCATTTGACGTAAGTGATGGTAGTTGCAGTCCGTATGTTGCACTTAATTCTGCTAAGCATATGCTGAAAATTAAATCTGGGGGTTATGCGCTAGTCACAATTGGTGATGAGCGACCAAATGCTCAATCACATTGGCCATATCAACCGATTTCATGCGTGATGTTAGTTGCTTTAGAGGGCGACGGGGCAAGATTAGAATCTACTACATTTAACTCAAAATCATTTCAAATGGCGGCTGTTGTTTCGACAGTTTTTGACGGAACCAAGTCAGCAAATATTATTGGCGAATATAGTCCGGTGAAGCAGGAAATTACTAGTCAAGAAGAGGCGTTCATTGGCGACACAGACTGGTTATCCGGCAGGCACATGCATGAATTCTTCGCTATGTACTCTCAAGGGACTACTAAATGTCACCGTATCAACGACAATTCAGGAAAATCAGTAACTGCAACCTGGATGTGAAGTAAATGGGAAATAGCAGCAGAGAACTCAATCTGCTAACCTATTTTGTCGTGTTTCTTACATTATATCACGTAATTGCTAGGTTTGGTTTAGCTGTAGATTTGCAGTGGCATACCGATGTTGGCAGAGATAAGTTACTGACGCCACCTCATTTGATGATATTTAGTGGCATCATCCCCACGATGACTTTCTTAATTTGTTACATTTTTTGGCATAGTTTTGTGAAAAATGTTACAGATGACGGAATGAATGTGTGGATATTTAGCGCCCCAGTCCCAATATGGATTATCCTTAGCGGGATGATTAATATGATATTCGGTGGACTGTATGATGACTTATGGCATTCAAGTTATGGTGTTGATACAACAATAATCACTCC
>JAKMFF010000128.1 GCA_022425585.1 Candidatus Poseidoniaceae archaeon | reverse complement strand
GAGTTAGATGCACCAAGAAATGCGATTGGTGGCGTTGACATTGAAACCGAAAGAACCGGTAAATCGTCATTTTGTTGTGGTGCTGGTGGTGCTCAGATGTGGATGGAAGAACATGTTGATGAGGGCTATGATCGAGTCAACGTAATTCGCTCCAAGGAACTGGCAGAAACAGGAGCAGATACCGTTGCTGTTGGCTGTCCATTCTGCTCGACCATGGTTACCGACGGCCTATCAGCGATAGGCTCGCAAATGGAAGTCAAAGATATTGCCGAAATTGTCTGGGAACAAATTAAAGCCAACGACGCGGCAATAGAAGCAAAGAAAACCGACATAACAGAAACGGCTGAAGCTTGATTGACATGCGTCTATTAGTTGTCGACCTACTGGCTGAACGAAAAGCATTCGGCAAAGAAGGTGTGAGAGAAATAGCTTCACATTTTGACAATCCGGAGATATTTTTATGGGCTCCTCATACTAAACAAAGAACCGATTATGGCTTTGGTACAGTAATAGAGGAACCAATCGAATGTGATTTTATTGTAGTTACTGGTTCAAGAAGTAATGTGAGTGACTGGCAACCATGGATGGACGAAGTTGCTGATTTGATAAGAAGGGCAGAGGTTCCAATAATTGGTATTTGTTTTGGCCACCAAATTATTGCTGCTGCATTTGGCGGGAAAGTTATGCGAGCCAAAGATGGTAGTCATTTTGTGTCATCAGTAACTTACCATGATGGTAAGCAGGTAAATGCAGTGTTCACTCATCAAGACCACGTTATTGATGCTGGTGAACTTCAAGTAACAGCCTCAGCAGAACATTGTCCAATTGCGGCTTGTGTTCACCCCACACGCCCAATCAGAACAGTTCAGTATCATCCTGAGGCAACATCAAGAATAATCTCTGAGGCAATAAAGTTAGGAGATATGACTAGGCAGGAAGCTGCGGTTTTTGATATGTCAAAACCGTTAATCAATGTCAGTGATTCACTCCTCACTTGATGAATTAAACGACAATAAATCCCGCTCGAAAGAGTATAGGCAAATTATCAATCCAGCAAAAAGTGCGTATTCTGCATACGCTGCCACATCAACTGCATACTGGATTCTATCAAGAGTGAACATAGTATCATCTTCTAGGCCGAAGGAATCTAAATCTCTAATCGCTCTTACAATGGCCTGCGACATGACAATGTAAGAGATGAATGAAACTAGAATGCCGATAACTCGCAATCGACGTCCAGATTTGTCGGCATTAGGTAAGGCAAAATGGGCAAGTATCGCCCACAAGATTCCGACTTGAAATACCAATGATGCTGTTAATACATGTAATTCTAAATGGTCATACATGTCAGCAAACGACATCACAAACAGATTTGCCCCAGTGAAAAGTCCAGATAACCTTGCGGCAAGCAATAGTTTTGGACGTCCTACGTTGTGCATTTTGTACCACATGCGATAAGCAAAAATCATTTGGAATAAGCCACTTAACGCCAAACCAATAGTAAATACCCAGCGTTCAACACCCGGATAATCAGCCTCAGAAATAAAGAATGGAAAATCCCTAGAATTACCATTTAGCAAGTGGATGACCATGGCTAATGGAGCAATTGTTGCCGGCAATAACCAACTGATGCGAACAGTGAACTCGTCACTGATGTAGGTACTACCAATTTTATACCCTTTATTCATATTTTTCATAGGCACACTAAGCCGTCCCAAAGCCATCGTATCTATAACCTTCAAGTGTGAGAGCCAACACCGGCAGTTGTTTCCAATGGCTCTAAGGGTGCATGATACTAGTCGCAGAGAGAAGGTTGCCTTCTCGACAATGCAGCCAGGTAAAGTATCGATGTATGTCTGTGGAGTGACCGTTTACGATAGTTGTCACTTGGGTCATGCAAGGTGTTATCTCGCATTTGACTTGATTCATCGCTGGCTAGAAGCTTCTGGTTTTGATGTTCATTACGTGCAAAATTTCACCGATATAGATGATAAAATAATCACTAGAGCCAATGAGATTGGCGGTGATTGGCGCAAATTAGTTGACGATAATATCGCCGGATATTACGAAGATATGGATGCACTCAACATTTTGCGTGCCGATGATTATCCAAGATGCACAGATTACGTTGAGGACATGATTCGAATAACTCAAGACCTCATCGACAAAGAAAATGCTTATGTTGCAGATGATGGAGTTTATTTCCACGTTGATTCGGCACCGGAAAAGTATGGTGTGTTAACCGGTCAAAACATCGACGCAGTACGTTCAGGTGCGGGTGGAAGGGTTGAAGGAACTGGTTCTTCAAAACGAGATCACAAAGACTTCGCATTATGGAAAGCAGCCAAACCAGGAGAGCCGACTTGGGACTCTCCATGGGGTCCAGGAAGGCCTGGCTGGCATATCGAATGTACTGCAATGTCCATGGATTACTTTGGTGAACAATTCGATATTCACGGTGGCGGGCATGACTTGAGATTCCCTCATCATGAGGCAGAGATTTTCCAAGGTGAATGTCATACTGGCTGTTCTCCAGTTGTCCATCATTGGCTGCATAATGGATTTGTCAATATTGATGGAGAGAAGATGAGTAAATCACTTGGTAACTTTTGGACTATCAAAGACATTCTTCAACAAGTTGATGCAATGGTACTAAGGTTTGCGTTAATCAATGCCCATTACCGGTCACCAATCGATATGAATGAGGTTCTGCTCAAAGATGCAGAACGAAATTACAACAGAGTGCTTGAATGTTATATCACTGCCTTGAAAGGCATGGTTACCGAATCTCCAGTGACATTACCGCACCCAGATATCACTTCCAAGCAGCCCCTGATAAAATCACTAGCATTGTTAGAGAAAATGGGTGAAGGTTTTGCCATGGCAATGGATGATGATTTCAACTCCAGAAATGCCGTCGCCAAAGTTCTTGGAGCAGTTCGTGAGATTTCTAAAACTTTAGCCAGCGGACTTGATGATGCAGATAAAGATGCTTTTTCTCATTACGCTGTTGATTGGCTGGAAGAGACCGCTGGTAGCGTTCTGGGGATTTTACCTACCCGTGAATTTGCTTTGTTAGAGCCAGAAGAAGATCCTCGCAAGGCAGAAATTGCGCCTCGTGTAGAAGAACTCTTAGTCAAAAGAGCAGAAGCTAGAGCCAACAAAGATTGGCCTACTGCAGATTTAATCCGTGATGAATTGAAGTCAATGGGTGTAGTAGTCACCGATTCTGCTGACGGCCCTGTTTGGGACTTAGAATAACTGATTATTTTATCAGCAGGCAGTGTTGCCACTTTGCTAATTGATCAACTTTATTTCTTCTTACCTGGTGGTTTAAGATCAGGTAATACCGGAACGAATTGTTTAGGTTCGTGCTCTTCCATTACACTGAGGAATTCGTCAAGACTGATTACTCCATCGCCATTAGCATCGAAGGTTTCTAGCATTGCGTCAATATCTGAAACTTTGACAGAATCTTTGAGAAGCGTGTTAACCGCAGTTCTAATCTCTCTCCTTGAGACAAAGCCATCGTCGGTTTGGTCAATCGCGGTAAATAGTCTAACAGCTGATAATCCTGACGACTTCATGGCACTAGCAACTTTATCCTTAATATCAATGGATTTTGTATCAATGGACTTTTCATCAACTTTTTGTGTTTCTGTGTCTGGCATGGTGGTTTCATTGAGGTCATCATCATCCCAGATCTTGTCAACCACTGAATTTTGCGAGGTTAATAACTCATCATCATCACTGGTTTTACTAATTACATATAATCCAAACAATAACGCAACTACGATAATTAATAAAATCAACTTTAATTGATTCTTAGTGCCTTCGTCAGCCTCAGCGTCATCGGTAAAATCATCATCAGGTAAGTCGGTAAACATGTCATCTTGATCATCGGTATTATTCTCGTCAGTAGGGCCAGGCAAGGTGGTTGTGTCACCAGTGTTATCAGTACCACCGCTATTATCGCCAGTGTTGTCGTTATTGTTATCGGTATTACCACCGTTGTTATTGCCGGAATTATCATCATCAGGTAATACCACATTGACATTTGTTCGGTCACCATTTACCATCTCAACGGTGTAATAGTCATCGTATAATTTGGTCATATCGATATGATAATTAGCATGTCCAGAGCGGTTAATTACGTCAAAATAACGTGCATCACCAGAAGTAAAAATTGGATCTAGTGTCATATTCTTCAAGTGAGAAACATCGTCACGGTAATCACCATCAAAAGTTGAATTTAGCCAAGCATTGATTTCACTATCAGTCATATCACTGAATTCATTCCAGTTTTCTTTCATGTCATTAAATTCGTGGCGCATTGCCATGGCGAGTCCAGCTTCGATTTCCTGGAAAGTTTGGCTGCCATCAACTTCAGTCATTGAAGTCACGTCAACAGCTTTTTGGAAATCAGTACCGTTGACATATTCCCAGTCATCACCTTGTAATTGCTGCATCAAATCGATGTCGCCAAATACTGCTTTGCCTTGAACAACAGTAAGTGCAACATCCGCATCAATTGCCTCAATCAGGTTTCGATATGGGTCATCATGGAAGGTGTCTATAACGACTAAATCAGCAAACAAGTCTGCTTTAACTCGACCAACGAAAGGCGTCCAACCAGTAGCATCAGCCGGGTTTGAGGTGACCATTTCTACCAACTCATAGTTGCTGAAGTGTCCGTTCATGTTGTTACTGTTCCACATATCAGCGACTTTCAGTTCATGGAAGTTATTCTTTGAACCACTAGGTCCCCAATCAGGTGAGATTGAGATACTAACTCCCGCTTGGTCAGCAGCCACCACATCAGTGGTGTCGCCGTATAATAGCAGATTAGATAATGGCGACCAAACAAGGTTAGAGCCAACACTAGCCATCTTACTAAATTGCGATGAATCAAGGGCTGTGCCGTGAATAACTACGGTTTCTTCCATAATCAAACCTTTATCCCACAGCGCATCGAATTCGGCCTTACTGGATGAATCGACACCTTCTGCAAGATGAACAAACCAAGCATTGAGGGTGCCAGATTCACTTTGGCTGATCAAGTGGCTGCCAGTATAATCACTATCAGCAGCACCGCAAACCGCACATGTTGAGATGCCATCTTGACCGAAGTTGTATAATTCAACATTTCGTGAAAGTATGCTATCCCATGCTTGAGTGCCAGAACTTGGTGAGCCTTGCATTGCAGTCACACCACCAGATACTGCTTGGACTTCTGCATATTTCATTTGCTCACTAGCCATATCCCATCGGTAATTAGATTGAATATTGGTCTTCATCCAAGTAATACTTGGACCATAATCCCAATTATCACCCCATTGGTACCTGTTGGTATAGCCGCCTTCTTCGGATTGTTGTGCATCACTCAGGTGCACATCAAAGTCCCAAAGTGGGATATGGTTGTAATGTACGTGATTGTGTAGATCAATTAGCCCAGGATAGATTGTCCCATCGGTGTTGACAATTGGCACATCAGAGAAATCTACTCCAGCCGGTGGGTTTGCATTTGATGCCCAAACACCAGTGATTTTGCCATCTCGAATCATCACATTACCGTCATTGATGACGTTAGTTTCGCCGTCCATAGTAACGACTCGTCCTTTGAGTAAGAATGCTCTAGAGGAATCAGTATTGCTTAATTTGTAACACTTGACGATGTTATCAGGTACAGTATAGTCACCAGAAAAGTCAGCAGCTCTGCCCGGAGTCGGGTCATCTTTAGTCAGTACGCCATTTTCTTCAATATATGATTGACCATAACTAGAGTCTCCAGCCGGGAATGACATACTATCTACAATAGTTGAGGAAGTATCGCTAATGGATACAGTCTCGCCGTCAAAATAGCTTAGGTCAAGGTCAGAGTCAGCACGGAATACAACGATTCGTGCATCAGCATTTAGCATTGTATCGTAAGCCAACTGACACGGAGGACTACCGCTAGTAGTTGACAAAATCCAGCTGGATATATCTTCTGCGGAATCTCCAGAGTTCCAAATTTCAATGAATTGGTCGCTATATTTGCCATAATCTTGGTCGCCATTCCAATCTACAGCCCCGTAAAGGTTAGTGCTATTTTCATTAGAAACTAGATTATTTGGACTGATAAATAATTCTGAAATAACGATGTCAGCAGCCCGACCAGAAGCATTACTCTCACTGTTTTCTTCAAGGTTTTCAGTAGCATAAGTCCAAGGGCTTAGAACCATGAGCAGAAGGATTGTTGAGGCTATGAGCATCCGTCGCATGTGTTGACCTTACAGACCAAGGACATTAACTCAGCGGTCAAGTGTTAACGACGATTATATCATAGACCCCTTCAAAATGGAGTTGCCATGGCTACTAT
>JAKMFF010000106.1 GCA_022425585.1 Candidatus Poseidoniaceae archaeon | reverse complement strand
CCATTAGGCACCATGCTGAGCATCATCGAGACAATAATGAGTGCTGGAATCATTTTTCTCTTCAAACCAATCACCTACAATTATTCAGTCCACTCAACCCAATCGTCGCTACCTGACTCGCGGTAATACCAGATATCTTCATCAGTTTGACCCCATTCAGTGCCATCATCTTCTATTCGATAATCAACGGCCCAAGTTAGGTCTTCATCATTCTGGTCCTCAGATTCAACTACTGCCTCTTCGGGCTGGCTTGGAGGTCTGGTTGGCGGAGTTGGTACAACTGGAGTTTTGCTAATTGTCGTTTGTGTGAAATCTTTAGCAGGTTCAGAATCTTGAGTATATGAGTAATCATCCTCATCATCCTCATCATAGTATTCTCCATCCCCACGCACTAACCTTACCAAGAACACGAGTAGAGCCACAACAATAAGTCCCATTAATCCTGCTCCGACGTAGTACAGCGGCCCACCTGCAGCGAAGAATCCGGCAAGATTACCCTCAACATCATAAGTGAAAGTTTCAGTAAGTGAACCAATAACTATAGTTGCAGAATGACCTCCTTCATCCAGAGTTTCTAATTCCCACACTCCGTTACCCAAGTACGTGACATCTCCACGGTCGGTTGTATCAACTCGTGAATTTTCTGGAACGCTGATTGGATTCCAATATTCGTCATATACCTCTATTGATACGGTAAGTGTCTCTAGCTGTTCCAAGATTTCTGTACTAACATTATACTTGAGGTTAGCAGCAATGTTCAAGGCGAAAACTTCAACCTCTACACTAGATGATATAGCTAAATATTCTGCTGTCAAGGTGTAATTCCCTGCAGACCTGCCGTTGAATTCATATCCACCAACATTGGTTGTTGAATTAATATTCTGCGCTTGACCATTATTTTCAAGCCATACTACTGGCTGAGCAAATTGATTTCCATCAAAGTCTGTACCAGTGACTTGAAGAGTAACGATATCTCCTGCATTTTGCGTGTTTGTAGACTGAACTATCTCTAAATAAACCGGCGTACCATGACTTACTATAACCTCAAATTGGGAAGATAAATTAAATCCTCGCTGGTTAACAGTATAGACTGAAATCGAGTATTCGCCAACAAGTGTAGCATCCCAAATATTAGAATTTAAATCCCCTGTGATATTGGTTTGAACAGAATTTCCAAGATCGATGATATTCCAAAATATTGGAACAACAACAGTGTTACCATCAGCGTCAAACATATCAGTGGTAAATTGTATGAATTCATCAGCAGTTATTACAAAACCATCCACAATGTCGTATTCAATCCCATTAGAATCAATTCCTGTAACGATTAATTCTTCGATGTCACCTACCGAAACCAATACAGAGAAACTTTCGGTGAATGTGATGCCATTTTCTATATGTGTAGCCGTAATTGTATAACTTGTGAATGATGCAAACACGGGATTGAAGGTAGTTTGCGACGAGTTATTGCTTGAAATAATACCTGTAGTATCCAACTCATTGTGGGATACTTCCCAAGTGCCTTCGACAATCCAAGTATTGCCTTTCGAGTCAATAGCTCTTAGCGATGAAGACAGACTTTCATCTGCGGTCATCTCGAATAATTGATTGTTAGCAACTTCATCATCGACAAGTATGTGGAATTGAGAGACTGAACCTCTGGTGACAAATATTGTTACAGATTCTGTAATCCCTTCAAAACTTCCGGTAATCGTTTTTGTTCCTTGCAAATTAGGAGTCCAAACCGAAGGAATACCAGAAGTAATTTGGCCATCAGAGATATCACTCCAATTACTTGCCATTATTTCAACAAGTAATTCATTACCTCTCACATCTACTCTGGTTGCGTTAAGGTAAAGTAAATCGTCAGCAGATATTGTGCTTTGTGATGCTTCTAGAATCAGTGATTGAATCTCACCATAGCCGACAACAACATCTATTTGATCTGATAAACCATTGTCTGAGTTTATTGTTATTGACCAGGTACCGATACTGTCACCGGTAAATTCACCAATTTTTATCTGGGAAACAGGTGGTAGTTGGTTGGGTGAACTAAACAATACAGTATCAGTTTCTCCGTTGGTTGAAGACAACGAATATTCACCACCCATATCGAGCCAAACCAAATTGCCAAATTGGTCATATAATGTCGCGAGTAAATCGCATGAAGTTCCTGCATCAACAACGTAATCACAGCCCGATAGTTCAACCATATTTGGAGCACCTGGCAAAACTTCAACATACAAGTCAACAGATAAAGTTGAAGAAACGCCAATCCATTGTGCGGTTATGATTTGATTGCCAACTAGGTAAGGATAGTATTTGTCATTTTGACCAATTGACCCATTGGTTGTACTAAATGAAATAGTCTCACCGGTCACAAGATTGCCATGTTGGTCAATTGCGTAAGCAAAGACATCTATTTCAGCATCAGCATCAATGGTGATTGACGATTGACTAGAGGATTGGCTAAAAGATGCAAATAATTCAACAGGCAGGCCAGAATCAATAATAATTTGATAATCAGTGCATATCAATCCATAACATGCAGTAATTATTTGGGTTCCACTAGTGGTTGGAGTTAGGGTAATACTACTCTCTGACAACTCCTGTATTGTGCCTGTGGTGGTAGACCACTCAATACTCGCACCAGTAGGTAAATTATTGGCTATTGCTTGTCCAAGGTAGTCAAATGATTGTAAATCAAATTGATATTGATTATCTGCATCAAATACTGTTGATTGAGTACTTATGGTAAGAGAATTAACAGCAGTGTGATTTAGTTTTACTTTTGGCCGCTTATCAACTTGAGTGCTTGGTTCGCTAGAATATAAGTTGACAAATCCATCAGTGTTAGAACCCGTACCTATTGCTGTTCCAATGATTACCCAATGCTTTTCATCATTGATTTGTGTACCGTCACTACCGATATTGAAGGTAATCAAATTATCAGTGTTAGAGTAGCGAACTACATCAATTGGTGCCGCAACATAATCAACACCAGCAATCAGCCCCGGTGTTGCGCCCGTTGAATTCCAAGTCAAGGATAGTTCGTTCCAACTAGTATGAAGGAATTCATGAACCGAAAATTCAATTTCATAGGCGCCACCGGTAAAGTCCCATGATTGAACGGTAAATTCAACATCCATACTGTGGAGGGATTGTGCTGTATAATCTAACGGAATTTGTGAAAAGTCAATTGAGAAAATACCTGCGCAGTTAGAAGTCTGTGTTTGTAAACAACCATTTCCAACAACGATGTTAGGGTTTTGGCCAAAATTATTACCCGGTAAAGCATCTGAAATCGTAGTATCATAGACGTTTATGTGGGAAAAGTCAGCGACTTCTTTTGAATCGATAAATTCGTAGGTATAGGTACCATCATTATTGGAATAATGTACAGGATCTCCTAAAGCAAATGTCCACCTTGCAGACGAAGGACCAGGAATATTTTGCGTGTATGCTTGAACCCACCAGGTATAGGTTTCTCCACCAATGAATTGGGAACTAGTTAACGTGTTACCATTAATCTCTGAATCATATAGGGAATCATAAACTGTTACCTGTTGTTTGTCATCGATAAATACCTTGTAAGAACTTGCTGAGGTTACTGGAGACCAAGTCAATGAGGTTTGACTCACAGTTTGAAGGGTCATTCCTGAAGTATCATACAATATTTCAGAATCACTTGGAGAAATTAGGGTTGGCTGACTTGGCGGTGTAACACCGGCAATATTATCGACATATGTCAAAATTAATTTTGGTTTACCAAGTTGATTTTCTGATGACAAGAATTCAAAATAAGTACTAGAAACAGTCGTCGACTCTAATTTGAAAGAGAACGTCATATTTTGAGCAAGGAAATTTTGTTGCGCAAGATATGTAACATCCCATTGTACTTTTGGATTCGCACTAGAAGAAACTGTGGTTCTAGTTAACTCAGTGCCTGTACAATTTGGTGAGTTAGTGTAATTTGTTGTGTATTCATCAGTAGATTCGCAAGACTCAATCCCGATGGTAATTGGGTTTTGTTGGAACAAAGAGTTTTTCGAGGTTAATTCGATTATCATAGAGGTCGGCATTGCATTTGGTATAAACGGAATTGAAGACAGATTAAACTCAACATAAGCGGCAGATTGGCCACCTGTGGTAGGATTGTAACCAACAATTAGAGAATTGTCACCGCCTGTGATTGCATTACCAATTGAGTCGACACTAGAGTCTTCAGTTTGTGGTAAAACCCCGGTCAAATCAAAAATCGAAGCTCTAGTGAATTCTATTGTATAGTTGCCAAGGCCATCATCAGTACCCTGATCGGTTGGTACTCTTATTTTGTTGATTGGTGAATAATATCCTAAATTGTGATTTTGATTAGTTCTTACTCGGTAATATTGCCACTCATCTCCTGCTTGACTGGTTATTTCGCTGGTATTGTTGAATGACAAGGTATTGGAAACAGAATCCCACGCGAAATCATCTGTCGACAAATTGTCAGTGGACTCGCAATCAAGCCATCGATAATCGAATCCTCGACAAAATGTCCATGAGGTTTCATTGCTAATAGACGATGCAACAGTGTAATTTATCTCATCAGGCGTTGAAGGAAGGTTTGAATTTTGATTCCAAACTGTATCGTTGTTGGC
>JAKMFF010000102.1 GCA_022425585.1 Candidatus Poseidoniaceae archaeon | reverse complement strand
ATAAAATGGTTAGTGATGATACGATATTCAATGATGAAGAGGAACTCCTAATTCACGAAGATTCAATTCATGAAACGACTCAAATGACGGAGGAAGAATTAGCAATCCTCCAAGCCTCAAAAGATGCTGCGCAATTTGTTAAAGATATTCAAAAAGAAATTACTCCAAACCGAGTGGCCATGGCAGGATTAATCGTAATGTTGCTTATTGGTGCCATTTTTAGCACATGGTACTGGGTAATACCCCGAGACTCAGTAATGGTTGAAACTTTGTACATGCAACGCAGTGGTCATTTGGTGATGTCTGAAATTCATAATACGGGAAGTCGAGAAATTACCGACGTTGAATTTGACGTTAAATTTCAATCCATAGAAGGCGAAATATTAGACTCGATGGGTATTGATGTGGATGTCATTTCGGCTCACTCTTCGGTTGCCGGTGATGATATTGAAATGTTAGTTGCGGGCCATACTGTATGGGATAATTATGTAATCGCTATCGACTTGAAATATACCGATTATAATGGTGTTCGGCAGTTTGAAATTTGGACTCATGAAGTTGGAGACTGGGCATGGGAAGAATTCAAAGATAGAGCTTGATTATCGGCTCACACAATACCCCAAGCAATAAAGCGCAGCAGAACTGGGCATATATTATGCAAAGCAAGCGTTCTGCATGGGGAGTCATTTTCCTTGTAGCGTTGTTTATTTTGCAAGGTACCTCACAATTAGCATTCAATAATGAGCCGATTCAGACAGAAATAACTGGAAATAATGGCATTGAATGGGTTAGCTTTGAGATTAAAGATGGTGTCTATCATGATGCAGTGGGAACTTACGACAACTCGACTATCAAAGAGTCTAGAGAAGTGGTAGCCAATACGATTTTGGGAACCTTCAGTGAATCTGGTTTAGAATTATCACGCCCCATCAGTGCAGAATTTCTTCAGCCGAGGGATGATTTACTATTGGCATTAATTGACTCAGAGATTAATCTGCTCGATGCAAGAGCACGAATTAATGACCTAGAAGGATTAGTAATTAGAGAGTATATATCGCCATCAGGATTGGTTGTTCAAGGAACTCCAACTGCCCTTGAACAGTTAGCCTTGTTAGAAAACATCGCTGCTATTCAAAATGTTCCAGTCGCGCTGATAATAGAACCAAACCTGCTCGATGTCTTACTATTGCAAGGTTCTGAGCAATCATTACTAGGTGAAAGAGTTAGACTTGAAGGTTGGCGCGGCGAGAATGGACTAGAACAAACAGTCTCATTGAATGATGGTATCTCAGAGGTTAAACAAGACTTACAGGATGTAGTTAATTGGTCGATAACAGATGAAATAATGTGGGACAGTGGCCGATTTGAAGGCGATTTAACTACTGCAAATATAATTGAGTTAGCATCTCAACCAGCGCTAAAATTACTTCGTTTCAATCCAGTTTTCCAAGTTCACAATAACAATGCCGGCAGCCACATGAAATCTAACAGCATGCAAATTTACTTCACCACGGATCTTGATGGTTCAGGCCAAACAGTTGCCGTTGCCGATTCGGGTCTAGATGAAGACCATGGCGACTTTGGTTCTCGTGTAGTGGCTAATAATGATGTCATCAATGATGGCTCTACCGCAGACCAATGGTCTGGCCACGGTACTCATGTTTCATGCACGGTGCTTGGTGATGGCAATCGCGGTGGTTATTCCGGTGTTGCTCCCGCAGCAGACCTGTATTTTCAAGCCATGGAAAACGATAATACAGGAAACTTCCAATCTCCTTCGCTAAACAGCCTACTCAATTCCGCCTACAGTGCTGGAGCTAGAACTCACACCAATTCGTGGGGTAATTCTGGAGGTTTTGGTGAATACTCTTCTGAAAGCCAAGATGTTGATGATCGGGCTAATTATTATGACCGATATTATAGCGGCGCAGAAGGATTAACCATTCTATTTGCAGCTGGTAATGATGGCCCTGATTCTGATACAATTACTCCTCCTGCGACCGCCAAGAATGCAGTGACCGTTGGGATGCATCAAAATCGTTACCAAGGTGCTCCCGATTTCATAATGGAAGGCTCTTCTCGTGGCCCGCTTGATGATGGCAGAATCAAACCAGATATATTGGCACCAGGCGGTTATGTGCGTTCATGTCGTGCTCAAGAGGCCGCAGATACGGGTGGTGCAAGTTGGTCCAGTACTTGGTATCTAGAATATACCGGGACTTCAATGGCTACACCAAATGCCGCCGGTGCAGCAGCCATGATTAGAGAATATTTGGAAGAAATAGCTCTTCGTCAATCTCCTCAAGGAGCACTGGTCAAGGCACTCCTGATACTGGGTGCAGAGGATATTGGTGCTAGAGATATTCCAAACAACGATGAGGGCTGGGGGCGAGTAAACTTGCGTAATTCTCTTGCTCCACCAGATGGTCAAGGCGTTTGGGTAGATGACAGATCACTGCTTTCGGCAACAGGTAATTCAAAATCTTACACCTTTGATATCGATTCAGCAGGCGACCAATTCAAAGCGGTACTTGCCTGGTCAGATGAATATGCTTCAACATGGTCTAGTACCCAATTAGTGACTAATTTAAATTTAGAAATTACTGACCCTAATGGTCTAACTTACCTAGGTAATGATTTCGCTAATGGGCGTTCAACAACTGGTGGCAGTGCTGATTCTCTGAACAATGTAGAGGTAGTCTTGATAGATTCAGCAATTATTGGAACTTGGACTGTAGAGGTAATTGATGCTAATCATGGCGGCAGTAGGTCACAACCATTTTCTCTAGCTGTGATGGGTAATGGAATAAATGATCTCAAACCAGATTTAGTGATGATTGAATCAGGTTACAGCATAGATATTACTATTCCTAGTGTGGGGCAGGAAACAGAATTAATTTGCCTGCTGGAAAATACTGGTAATATCAGGTCTGACCCCTTTGATGTCACACTCGAGGTAAATGGTGTCGAACTAAATTCCCAATCAATGGAACTTAGTGGCGGAGCAGACCGTGAATTAGTTTGGTCGTGGACTCCGCAAACCTCTGGTGAGAATCAAGTCTCCTTCATCATCGATAAAGATGAGCTGGTTGTTGAAACACTTGAGACTAATAATCGTCTTGACGTTATCGTTAATGTTTCAGAACCGGGAGTTGCCATCACTTCTGCGCAACAAACCTCAGTTCTACAAGACGCCAAACAGACATCAACTACTTGGCAGGTTAGTTTGCAAAATACCGGTTTACTGCCAACCAATGCTTCAATTGCCTATTCAACTATTTTATCCGTAAATAATGGCACCGAGATGGATTGGTATGTGGGGCTATCTGGAAGCGATTATTCACTTGAAGGAAGGGAGTCAACAGACCTAACTGTAACAGTATTGCATCAGGAGGCTCCGTTGCCTGGAACATATCAAATTATTCTAATCGGACAGGATTTGGATAATAGCATCTCTACCCAATATTATGTTGAATTGTCCGTAGGTGATATACCTGATATTGAGGTGATCACAGATTATGATATTGTCCCAGTCCACCCAATTGAGCCAACCTCTGTGCCAATTTATTTGTTCAATACTGGTAATACTGAGATTGCTTATGATCTCCAAGTACAATCGCCTAACGGCTGGGATGCCAACTTTATTCAAGACTTTACGCCTAGCCAATTTGCCACTTCACCCCTCGTCGAGGCTAATGATTTTGCCACTTTGGAAATGGTAATTGAACCTCCCTCAGTTGTGCCAAATTCAGGTTATCAAACATTGGTTACCCTAAGTGTCACTTCTAAAACAAGCCCAGCAGTAAATTGGCTAATTGAATTGCCTATCGAGGTTGATGCAGTCAAATCAGTCCAAGCTAGAAGTGATACACCGGTGATTAACCTACAACCTAATTCTCAGTTAGTCATGGTTTTCACCGTTGAAAATAAGGGTAATTTACCTGTCAAATTATCACCAACATTTATTCTTCCTCAAGGTGTACAGGTGATCAGTTCAACAGGCATCATAGATTTAGCAGTGGGTGAATCAGAAATTTATCTTACCACGCTGCAATTATCAAGCAGTGCAAAATCAGGCCAAGCGCAAGTACATTTTGACAACGGCTCTGATCGATTTACTTGGAGTGATTATCTTGAGGTGCAAATCTATCCAAAACCAAGTCTATCCTTTGAAAAGGTAATTTATCCTGATGGCCAAGAGTACTCTGCTACATTCTTTGGTTCGGGTTCTCACCCTGCTGGTGCAGAATTACAATTTATCTGGACATTAACTAACGATGCAGATGTTCAATGGCAACCTGTGGTTAGTGCTGTTAGCGATCCTAAACTTTCCGTTGCTTGCGGTTCACCTGAATCGATAGGGTATCAAGAATCAACTCAGTTGACGTGCAATGTGTTGACAAGTTCAGAAAGTTTACCATTTAGTGAGCCTAGTTTCACTCTAGAATTTGCTGGTGCTGGGACTGATTATTCAGAACAATTTTCACTTTATATAGGAGGCTATGAACAGGTATCTTGGTCGGAATTATCATCAAATAATTTCACTGAAGGAGAGGTACAAGAAGTTCAAATTTTAGTTACCAATACCGGTACTTTGCCGTTTAATTATGTCGCTAGTTTCGACTCAAATAAGGATTGGAAAGTCGAGGTTATCGGCGATGGAATAGTTGATCTTGAAGTTGGCGAGTCAAGAACCTTGAAATTCACAGTCAAACCCACGAGTTCTGGTCTCAGTGACCTTACCATTCAATTTACTGGAATGGAAAACTCAGCAGAAAACAACTACCGCTTTACTGCCAATGCCCAGGATAGCCCCTCAGAAGGTGCCGCACTTGGCATTCCAGCAACTCAAATTGGGATAATTCTCGCCGTGATTTTATTGGTGGTAATAATTGGTCTAGTTATTCTTAAACCATCCAATAGGCAGCAAATTGCTCCGCCTATAATGCCATTTATTCAACCTCAGAATGTGATTGCTCAACCTAAACCGCCAATCGTAAATTTATCAGTTCCACTAATACAACCAGCACCTTCCAGCCAAGTTGCTACGCCTGCACCAATCTGTTGGAATTGTCGCAAACCGGTTGAAGGGAAAGTTGTTGGT
>JAKMFF010000097.1 GCA_022425585.1 Candidatus Poseidoniaceae archaeon | reverse complement strand
AATATGGACGTATACTGGAGCCTCTTCACCTGCACAGCGAAGCAAAGAGGTTCTACCGCTACCTAGTTCGCCAACCATTAGAATGCTACGATTAGATCTAAAATTGATATTTTGGGAGATTCTTCCTCTCACCCCTAGCCGACCAACATAAAGATTGGATTGATTACTTTCCAATGGACTTGTTGAGAATGGATTGTATGCCAACTCAGGAATCTCAAATTGTAACCCTTCTACACGCATGTTGGCACCATCAACCAAGAGGGTATTTGATATTTCACCATAATTAGCACCACTTGAACCCGTTATTTCGCGTCAATCGATTTATTCAGTGAGATTATTTTCTCCAATTAACGCATATTTAACGCACATTTAACGCGTTAATAAAAGCGTTAAACCCGTTAATCTAGTATCTGTACAACCCATTGCTTATTTGCAGACTCGACATGGGTACCACTAGTGAGGACATGCCTGTAGAGAATAGTCGATTGAGTGGTTTCTTCAAATTATCAGTGGAAGAACGACGAAAGCTGGTACAGAATCTATCTGGCATCTCTGATGAGCATGTTGCAGCACTTGCCAATAATGGCGAACTAGACGATGATGCTGCTGATCGCATGATTGAGAATGTCATTGGCACCATGTCATTGCCAGTAGGCATTGCAACTAATTTCGTCATTGATGGCAAGCATTACCTCATCCCATTTTGCCTTGAAGAATCCAGCGTAGTTGCTGCGGCTTCAAACATGGCCAAGAGATGTTTAGATAACGGCGGATTTAGGACACAAAATGATGCACCACTAATGATAGGACAATTACAAATTTTAGATGTGGAGGATCTTGAAATGGCTATGAAAAGCATACATCGAGAAAAGGATGAAATAATCAATTTATGCAATAGTCTGCCTTCTACAATGATAAAGTTGGGCGGCGGCTGTAAAAGAATTGAAACTAGAGTTATTGAAACAATGTCAGGCCCAATGCTAATTCTTCACATTATTGTTGATTGCCGAGACGCTATGGGAGCTAATGCAGTTAATACAATGGCGGAATTGATTGCTCCGGAAATTGAAAGAATGACTGGAGGCAGGGTGCATTTGAAGATACTATCAAATCTAGCCGCCCACAGATTAGCGAGAGTTTCTGCCACATTCACTCCTGAAGAGATTGCCAATGACGGCACTAGAGAAAACGGACTTGATGTGATTCAAGGAATTATTGAGGCACATCATTTTGCTGTAAGCGACCCGTTTAGGGCAACAACACACAACAAAGGAATTATGAACGCAATAAGCAGCGTTGCTGTAGCCTGTGGCCAAGACTGGCGTGCTATCGAAGCTGGATGCCATGCTTGGGCATCACACTCTAGTAATCATTATACTTCAATGACCAATTGGTCAAGGGATGAGGCTGGAAACTTGATTGGAAGTATCGAGACACCAATGGCAGTAGGAATAGTTGGCGGTGCATCAAAAGTTCACCCAACAGCAAAAGCTAATCTTGCCATACTTGGAGTTGAATCGGCAAACGAATTGGCTGGAATAATCTGTGCTGCTGGTTTAGCGCAAAATCTTGGTGCTCTTAGAGCCCTTGCAACCAGCGGAATTCAGGCCGGACATATGAAATTACATTCTAGAAACATGGCAGTAAGCGCTGGTGCAGAGGGAGAAGAAATCGAAATTGTTGCTTCAAGATTACAAGCACTAAATGGCCCAAAAACCCAAACCGCTGTCAAGAAATTATTAGAAGAGCTAAGAAATGAATAGTCACTCTTCTTCAAATTGTAATGTTCCTTGAACGGTCCCTTGATATTCAGTTTCACTTTTTAGCACATCATTGGTTTCTAATTCGTCCAAAATACCGGTGTTTTGAACTTGTTCTCTAAACCATGCTTTGACTTTTTTACGGTCTGTATATGGGCAACCAAATGCTTCAGAGAATCTTCTGGTAGTCGTTAATCTCCTAGTGTTACCGTCCTTACGACGGTCAATCATGCCATATTGAGCTAATTCTCTAACATAATCATATGCCTTCTGACCTAGTAATTCAACCAGTCTTGATTGTGACATTGGCTGATGGTAAGCAATAAGAGATGCTGCTTTGAGTAATTTCTTTGGCAGATCAGTCTTAGCACCCTTAGGCAAATGACTGGCAATTTCCGGCTTTACTTCTATGGCCCACCTGTCACCAACTTCAGCGATTTGTAGAGCCCCCCCACGACGCCTTTTGAGCGTGGAACGTAGCGAGAATAAACAATCCAACATTTCCTCTTCATCATAACCTAATGACTGACATAACTCAGATACTGTCATCGACCTACCCGCGCCGAATAATGTTGCTTCAAGTAATGTATCTAGTTGTATTTCTGACATGTAATCAAATCCTTACTCTACCAACCAATCATGCTCAGGCAAATCATCTTCCACTGGTGATTGGATTTGCTCTTGCTCCAATTGTTTCCTCGCTTTCTCTTCTTTTGCTCTTATTTTTTCGGCTCGGCGTTTTGCAAATTGTACTGAACCTGTCTCTTCTTTCTCTGTAGAGTTAATTTGAACTTCCTTTTTATCCTCGATAAGTTCTTTGATATCATTGAACTCTGAGACCCCTGGCCATAAATCTTCTAACATTATATCACCATAGGGTACTTCATCTTGACTTATTAGCGCAAATCCTCGATGAGTCAAAAACAGGCTGGCTATGAATGATGCTACTTTAGATTCTTCTTCATATCCTTGTTCAATATGACCATTTTCAGCCAATAAGATATCATTTAATTCAGCCATTACCTGAATTACTTTTACTTTTGATGATCCCGATTTTTGACAAGCATTTCTAAGCGCTGACCAGCATCTATAGATGTCACCTTCCAAGTCTTCATTATGCATCCTACTACCAACATTGTTCAGATAGTCACCTAATTCTGCTTGATGTGCAATCCTGTTTTCTTCTCGAATTTTTAATTCTTCAGCGTCCTCAGCAGCATCTTTGAAGGCAGATAAAAGTTCACCTAAAGTCACTGGCCTACCTTCATCTCGACGAATTCTTTCATCAAACAATGATGGAAGTAATTGTTCTACATCCCCTTCTAGAATTGAAGTAGTAAACAGATAATCTTGGTCATCATAATCCGACTCCCATCCGAAATCAATTTCATCTTCCCAGTCATCTTCTTGGTCCATGTTTTGTACTCTATCAAATAACACGATCGCTTGTTGATTCAAAACTTCCCAAGCCATCCTAATCAAACGCCCACATGCAGGTAAATTCAGTTTATCAGATTCAGATCTAACCCGTTTAGTAAATACTTTCAAGAAAGTGGACAAATCTATGTCCCAGGGGTTTAGTTCCTGGTCTTTAACCAATGACAATACTAAGGCTACCGACCTATCGAATGGGTCATCCAGCGATTGGTATTCTGATTCCTCTGCTTCAACTACTGGCATAATTCGCTCAGCAAACTTTAGCGCATCCTCTGATTCTTCGCCTGATTCAAGTAATTGATTGATAATATCCTGCCTAAGGAACCATTTATCTAATACTGATTGTTTTGTTGACAAGCCCTCACCTCACGATTATTCTTTAACTTCCAAGTCATCTTCTTTAGCTAATTCTTCATTAATTGCTTCAATCGCTTCGACTAATTCTTGCCGCTCTTCAATATCCTCGGTTAGTTCACTAGCCCTATCCGCAAGACTTGATATTGAGGAGTCTTCAATGTCATCGTCTTCTGCATAGTTTAGCAATCCACCTAGGCTACTAGGTGGTGGCAACGGTTCTGGAACAGTTGGCATGTCAGAATCTGCTGCAAGTTGTTTTTCAAGCTTAATTGCATTGATTCGTTCATCGAGTGGATTGTCCTTGGCAGATTCAATTTCGCTCAATTCAATGGCTCTGTCACGATCAAAGTCGACAATTCTTCTACTGCAACCATCTCCACCATGAGTAATTCCAATATGATGGTCTGCAAGCCTCAATGATACCTTTCTCAAGGTGACCATAATGAATTGAGCTTGCTTACTTCTCTGCCGACACATCTTAGCAATCAATTCTGCATTTACCGCATCCAAGTTTTGGTCAACTTCATCAAAGTAGTAAAACGGACTTGGGTCATAATCTTGGATGGCAAAAATCAATGCTAACGCAGCCATTGATTGTTCTCCACCAGACAATTGTAAACGATTAACCTTAGATGATTTACCCTTTGGCTTAGCCCATAATTCTAGACCTGCCTTGAAAGGTTCATCAGGGTTTTCTAAATACAGTTCACCCTTTCCACCATCGCTCAAAATCTTGTACGAGTTCTTGAAATTTTCATTTACTTTATCTAATACTTTAACCAACTTTGACTTTCTTTGGCTTTCTAATTTCTCTGTGATGTCGACAAGGTTTGCTTTTCGGGCTTGTAGTTGCTTGAATTCATTCTTCATTGAATTTAGCCGTTCTTCGCACTCAGCATACTGTTCTATAGCAAGCATATTTACTGGACCGTGACGTTC
>JAKMFF010000055.1 GCA_022425585.1 Candidatus Poseidoniaceae archaeon | reverse complement strand
CTGCTCAATCAATTGGTGAACCAGGTACACAGATGACTATGCGTACTTTCCACTATGCGGGTGTAGCAACAGTTAACGTTACCCAAGGTCTTCCAAGAATTATTGAAATTGTAGACGCTAGAAAAGTGCCTCAAACACCTACAATGACCATTAGACTACAACCAGATAAGAGATCTTCAGCAGAAGAGGCACAAAAGTTAGCTGCAGCAATCGAAGTTACCACAACAGTTGGTATCGCAAGTCTTGAAACAGACGTTGCTCAGAGAAGGCTCGTTCTTAAACTGAATAAATCTAACTTGAAGCAAAAGAATATGACTGCTTCGGAAGTTAAAGACAAGTTGGAACAAGCCACTCGATTGTATGTGCAAGCAGACAAAGAAGGTAATAAAGCATCAAAATTGACAATGATTCCTGGAGTTCACTCCGAAGAAGATTTGGCAGAACTTGCTGAAAACCCGCCGTCGTATACAATGCTACTACAGCTTGAGGAAAAAATTCGAGATCTTAGACTAAAGGGAATTCCAAATGTCGAGAGAGCCAATGTACAATTAGATGATAAAACAGGAGAATACTACTTGTCAACAATCGGGTCTAACTTGTCAAGAGTCAGCGAAATTGAAACCATCGATAGAAGTAGAACTTACACCAACAACATAATCGAAATCTACGAATATCTAGGTATAGAAGCAGCTAGGCAAGCAATTGTTAACGAACTACAAGCAACGCTAGATGGCGCAAGATTGGAAGTCGATGTTAGACACTTGTTACTAGTTGCTGATGTAATGACCTCTGAAGGAGAAGTTAGGGCAATCGGTAGACATGGTGTTTCAGGTACAAAACACAGTATTCTTGCTCGTGCTGCTTTCGAAGTTACCGTTAACCACTTGCTGAAGGCAGGTATTATCGGAGAGAGAGACCAACTGACTGGAGTTGCCGAAAATATCATTGTCGGTCAGCCGATTTCCTTAGGAACAGGTAGTGTAGAGTTATACTACATACCGCAGGAGTGAATATTCCAACCATGAGAAACACAGTGGAGTATGGAGGAACAAATATGGATTTAAGTAGACAATTAAAAACAGCAATATCATCAGGCAAACTATTATTTGGACAACGACAAGCATTGGATGCATGTGCATCTGGAGAGGCTAAATTAGTCATTCTTGCAGCAAACTGCCCGCAAGAATACATCGATAATTTACATGCAACTCACCCAAGTGTCATCAAACATAGAGCTATGCTGGTCAATCGAGAACTGGGTATTGCATGTGGTAAACCATTCGCAGTTTCCACAATTACAATTATCGATGGTGGAGATAGTGACATTCTATCTCTTGATACCAACATAGAGTGATATTAGAACACCTAATTGGGAAGGTTTCATGACCTTCCTTTGACACGGCTTTAATGGTCCTAGCCATGCGTACAGCAAAATCGTTCAGTTTGTTAATTATTTCACTACTCTTTTCATCGTTCTTATTGGTCGGTTTATCGCCAGATTTTGATGAGTCTTGGTCAAATCAAGAAGAGCGTCTCTCATTGAGCGACATTATCAAGCAATCTTCTAGGAATTCAAACGATTGGTCAGCCTCGGGCAATGCAGCGAATCCTGCTGTAATGAATTCGATTGATACTTCGTCTAACAATGAAATAGTTGCCGCAGGAATAATTAGCGGCTCTACGACAATGTCGATGGGTTCTTCTTCTATTACCTCAGGTCAATTTATAGAACCATGGATCGGGAAGGCTGACTCGAACGGAAATTGGCAATGGCTCACAAAAGTGTCCATTACAGGAACATCTCAGTACGCAGAGGCGACTTTACAAGATATTTCAGTTGCTCCAAATGGAGATATTTTCGCTACTGGAATGTTTTATGATTCAATTTCATTCGGTTCAATTTCTTTAACTTCAACTGGTTATTGGGACTGTTGGACCGCAAAGTTATCTCCAAACGGACAGTGGCAATGGGCTCAGGCACTACGTGGAAATGGTGATTATGATGGTGTTACCGTTACCACTTTAGACGTAGTTTATGGCACCTCGATTACTACAGACTCAAGTAGTAATCCAATTGTTGGTGGGTGGTTTCTAGGTAACACGGATGTTGGT
>JAKMFF010000009.1 GCA_022425585.1 Candidatus Poseidoniaceae archaeon | reverse complement strand
TTAATTATTTCTTCACCCTTAGTGCCATCACCAGCGATTATTTTGCTATTTTTTAGACGTTCGATTGAAGCATCGCCTCGCTCAGTAAAGATGGTTCGAAAATTTACAGCACTTGCTCTGGCTCGCTCAACATTCAGTTCAATTCCAACGATTGGTCTGCGTAATATTTCGGAATAAGCGGCAATTTGAATGCCACTGCCGCAGGCGGGGTCTAGAATAATCCCTTGACCCAAGTTGTAGCGTTGAAGAATCAATGCACGTGATAGGGCTACTTGCCATGGCGTTGCCAGAGGCTTGCCTTCGTCAGCGTGAAAAAAACGAAATTTTTCTACTGAGGTCTTATCTGGATTATTTTCAAACAGACCGTCGCTAGGAGTCGAAAGAGGTTCGAAAATTTGCGCCATTTAATCCCTCATTGGGCAACATCGCTACGGGCCATCAGGCTCTCAAAATGAATTCCTGCCGCAGCAAACGCTTGCTCTGCGCCCTCTTCTCGGTCAACAATACTAATCACGCCTATTACTTTACAATCAGTGTCATTGTGTATTTGATCTACTGCTTTTATTGCAGAACCGCCCGTGGTTGTAACGTCTTCTACTATCACAATGTTGCCGCCTAAAGCAAGAGAAGAGCCCTCAATACCTGGTGGATTATTGGTTTTCCTTCCACCCCGTCCTTTCGGTTCTTTTCTAACCATGAAGCCGCGCCTTGGGGACTTTTTATCCGACATTGCAACAGCAATAGCAGTCAGCGGCACTGCTCCCAACTCTAGGCCACCAACGAAATCAGCACCCATTTCATCCATCCGCAAATTTAGTAATTCGCCTAATAAATGACTTGCCTCAGGGTGCATCATAACGGGTTTTGTATCGAAAAACCAGCGAGAATTTCTACCGCTAGCTAAAGTAAACGCATTATTATCTCCGCCATCGATAAAAGCCAGGTCCTTAACCAACTCAACTAGTCTTGACCACTTTGGGTGATTACGGACGGTTTTTGCGACTCCCATTATATGTTGGTCAACAAAATGGGTCATGAACTTTCTTGACAATTTGTGATAATGTTCAACAAAAATGTCTTTGATGTTGATAGTGAGCGTACTCCCTAGGCAACTGTTGATAAGCGGTCGTCATTGTTCATAGGTAGTGGGGAATATGTCGGATACTGTGACCACAAAAGCCGACAACAACCCCCTTGAAGGAATAGACCTTGCAAGATTAGAACTTGAGATGGAAAACTATCAGCAATGGATGGATGAGCGGACTGAGGATGCTTATCGAATCGCTGAAAAGGCACGTGCTCAAAACTTAGACCACAAGCCATTTGTTGAAATTCCAAGAGCTGCTGACCTAGCTGGAAGAACTGAAAAATTACTCGTTGAATACCTTGGTGAATATGAAGTGGCACAAGATATTAGGAACATGCTTGACAAAAACGACAGGGAAACAACGTCAATGCTAATGGCGCAATCAGTCGCAAGAGGGTTCAGAGATGAGGGGCATGACCTTGTTACAGCCATTGATGTCGGCCTTAGAGTTGGTTTAGCAATTCTAACTGAGGCTGTGCTTGTAGCACCACTTGAAGGAATTAGTGAAGTGAGATTACTCAACAATTTGGATGGTTCTCAATTCGTATCGGTTCATTTCGCTGGGCCGATTAGAGCTGCTGGCGGAACTGCTCAGGCTTTGGCTGTGCTGATTGCTGATATGATTAGAATTGAGCTCAATGTCGGCAGATACCAGCCCACAGACCCAGAAGTGGAAAGAGTCAAGGAAGAATTCGGACTTTATCGGGGAAATCTGCAGTATCGGCCAAGCCCCGAAGAAATTGACGAAATTGTCAGAGCCTGTCCAGTTATGATAAACGGCGAATCAACAGAAAAGATTGAATGTTCTGGTTACGGTAATGTAAGAAATATTGACGAGGCTAGAATTCGAGGAGGAGTACTGTTAGTTATTGGTGAAGGGATGTGTTTGAAGGCACCAAAAATCCGTAAACATACCGAGCGGATGAAGATTGCCGGTTGGGATTTCATCAGTAAATTTGCTGAGAAGGATAAACCGCAAGAAGACGAAGACGAGAATAAATTCAAGTCACGGCTAACTGAGCCAATTACCAAATTCATGAATGACATTATTGCAGGCAGGCCGGTATTTGGCTCGCCGCAAGAACCTGGTGGTTTTAGGCTAAGATACGGAAGAGCCCGGCCTTCTGGTTTGGCTGCTGCTTCAGTCAACCCTGCATGTATGCTGGCAATGGATGATTTCATCACTATCGGTACTCAAATGAAAATCGAACGCCCAGGAAAGGCGTGCGCTATCACGCCATCAGACCATACCGACGGCCCGTGGGTAGTACTGAAGGATGGTCGATTCACGAGGTGTGATGATGTAGCTAGTTTCAGATCCATAGAATCAGACATTGCAACTATTTGGGATAATGGAGAGATCGTTATTGGCTATGGTGAATTTATGGAGAATAACAAGAACCTAGTTCCTGCAGGATATTGTTTGGATTGGTGGGCAAGTGACTTGATTGAGGAATTGTCGTCAAATGATTTGGTCGAGTTGTTTTGTGAGATAATGAATATTTCTCGTGACCAATGCCCTAGCGGCGTTCCTGGCATCACAATAGAGGAAATTGGTGATGCACAGTTAAGATTCAAAATCCGTTTACTGTGGCATCGGTTCTTAGTCACTCTAAGGCCAAATTGGCAACAAGCCAAATCAATTGCAGAACGATTCAAAACCTCTCTACCGCCACCGCATAACCCTTGGTTCTTAGATTTACCAATCGAATGGATGCCTCAGTTACTACAAGTCTTGAAGACCTCGATTATTGAAGATTTTAACGATGATAAAAATATGTTAAACAATACTCCTAAGCCTGAGGCCAAATCATTGAGAATAACAGATGGTGTTGTAAACTGGAATCAAAAGATAATGCTGGAAATGGTCCCTGCTGATATATCTTCAGAAATGATCAGCGATATTCCGGGTCCTAAATTCGCCGTACCAAAAGCAATATTTGACACCGATAAGTCTGCTTTGTGGACATTAATGCAACACGGCCTAGTCAAGAGTTCAGCACTACTACTTGGCTTACCTCACTACCACGATGGTGATGATCTAGTCATTACTAGCGGCTGGTCGGCAATGATGGAAGCTTTTGGATTTTCCATTGACGGTAATGAAGCAATAATGACGGTTAATTCCATTGGCACATTCGAGGATAAAATCGCAAAATTAAAGCGGGGGGCAGAGGTGCTTGCGAAAGAAGAATTGCGCCTAGAGGAATTAGCAAAAGAACGCTCTATCCACCGTATTTCTGCGGAAACAAATGCTCGGCAGCAGGGTAAAGGAATTGCCGAAACCGATGAAATCGGCCGTATTGCTGCAGCTAGCATTCCCGACGTTGGCCCTGATGATGCTGGGTTATATTTGTCATCGCAAATAGATCGAGATGATTATCGCGTTGATGGAATCCTGCCAATAATTAGAAAATTGTCAAAACTACGGTGGCATCATTCTGCACCAGTAAGAATTGGATGTCGAATGGGTCGCCCAGAGAAATCTGCACCACGAATCATGAACCCCATGGCTCATACTTTATTCCCAATTGACCTAAATGGTGGTAATCAAAGATTACTGACCAATGCTGCAAGGAAAAAGGACATTCGCGTTCAATTGGGCATTAGAACATGCACTAAATGTAACAAGAAATCTCCAATGTTATCTTGCCATCACAGAAAATTAAACGAGTTTGGTGAGCCCATTGTCGGAGAAAAGTGTGGAGGGCGAACCGAATTCAAAAGCGAATTAGCAGAAAACCGTCGAAGAAGAGGGGAAATAACCACGGTTCCTATTTCATCAATGATTGATGATGCGATGATTACCTTGGGCCTTGAGAGACTACCTAAAACTGTGAAGTGCATGAAGAAAATTGCCAGTAAGAATCAAACTCCGGAAGCTTTAGAAAAAGGAATTTTACGCGCTAAATACGAATTGCCAGTCTTTAGAGATGGCACCGTTAGATTCGATATGAGTGATGTCCCTGTAACTCACTTCAAGCCAAGCGAAGTAGAGGTCTCTTGGAAGAGATTAGTCAACTTGGGTTATACTCATGATTACTTGGGTAATGAATTAACCTCAGACGATCAAATGCTTGAGTTATACCCACAGGATTTCATCGTAGCAAAAAATGCTGGAGACTATTTTGTAAGAACTACCCAATTTATCGATGATTTATTGGTAAGATATTATGGCATGGAGCCGTATTATAATGTATCATCTCCGGAGGATTTAGTCGGCCATTTAATCTGTGCATTAGCACCACACACATCTGGTGGAGTGTTGTCTAGAATTATCGGCTGGGCAGATTGCTCAGGCGGTTATGCTCACCCATTATTCCATGCGTCAAAAAGGAGAAATTGTGATGGGGATGAAGATGCTATAATGTTGCTGATGGATGGTTTGTTAAACTTCAGCAGGGATATTTTACCGGCAAATCGTGGAGGCCAGATGGACGCTCCTTTGGTATTAACAACTAGATTAAATCCTACAGAAGTAGACAAAGAAGCGCTCAATGTAGACTCTGGGTGGTTCTATGAACGTGACTTTTATGAAATGACTCAAGATTGTCCACATCCAAAAACACTCAAAAATCGTGTTGACTTTGTTGAGCGCAGATTAGGGTCAATAGCGGCTGTTCGGGGTTATGGTTACACTCACGATTGTGCCTCGATTTCCGCTGGACCTGCATTATCTGCTTACAAGACATTAGACACCATGATTGACAAGATGAACGGGCAGTTAGATTTGGGCCATAGATTGCGCGCAGTAGATGTTAGGCGGGTCGCTTCAAGTGTGATTAGATCACATTTTCTTCCTGACCTTAGAGGTAACTTGAATGCTTTTGCCAGACAGAAAGTTCGGTGTTTGAAGTGTGCTCATTCATATCGGAGAATGCCCATTGCTGGCAAGTGTATACAGATCAGTAAAGCGGGTAATTCCGGTTTTGCCTCGATGGGGGTGGTGAAATCCGAGGGCGATTTGTGTAACGGAAATCTAGCCTTAACCGTTTCAGAAGGAGCGGTAAGAAAATACATCAAAGTAACTCTTCACGTTATGGAGAAATATGGCGTTGATACTTACACCAAACAAAATGTTGAATGGTTAGCAAATAGTACCGATTCACTATTTCAAAATGACCGTGCGAGACAAATGTCCTTATCCGATTTCTTGTAATTAATTGACTGAGGGCCCAATCATTTGTTCTGGTCGAACCCACAAATCAAACTCCTCATTAGTCAAATAGTTCAGTTCTAATGCTGATTCCCTCAAGGTAAGCCCTTTTTCATGAGCGTTTTTGGCAATCTTAGCAGCCTTATCGTACCCTATTTGATTGTTAAGTGCGGTAACTAACATGAGAGAATTTTCCAAATGGTTGTTGATATTATCCCTAACTGGCTCCAATCCATCTACACAATTTTCTCGCATTGAACGGCAAGCATCAGTGAGCAATTTTGTCGAGTGGAGTAGATTGTGGATCATCATTGGTTTGTATACATTCAATTCAAAATTACCTTGAGAGCCTCCGATTGTAATCGCAGTGTGGTTGCCCATCACTTGACAACAAACCATTGTCATAGCTTCTGCTTGTGTGGGGTTTACTTTGCCCGGCATTATTGACGAGCCTGGTTCGTTGGCTGGCAAGGCTAATTCACCTAATCCACATCTTGGCCCTGAGCCTAGCCACCTAATGTCGTTAGCTATTTTCATCAAACTCACGGCCAAGGTGTTCAGTGCACCACTTGCAGCAACTATTGCATCATGGGCTGCTAGTTGGGCAAACTTATTTTCCGCACTGACAAACATCAATCCAGTGATGTTGGAAATCTCATCAGCCACCATTTGAGCAAATAGCGGATGAGTGTTCAAGCCAGTACCTACCGCAGTACCACCTAATGCTAATTCAAATAAATCATCCAAAGCAAAATCTAGACGGCGGAGGTCTGCATCTAGTTGGGCAACCCAACCTGAAACTTCCTGTCCAAGGGTTAGTGGAACTGCATCCATTAAGTGAGTACGACCAATTTTGACAATGTATTCCCACTGTTTTGCCTTATCGTTTAACGCGTTTCTCAAAGCCCTAACACTAGGTAGTAAATCGTGCACAAAGGATTCGGCTGAAGCTATATGCATGGCTGTAGGAAATGTATCATTGGAAGACTGGGCTCTATTGACGTGATCATTAGGGTGGACTGGGTGTTTAGAGCCCAGTTCACCACCAGCAATTTCAATTGCTCTATTAGCGATTACTTCGTTAGAATTCATATTGGATTGTGTTCCACTACCTGTTTGCCAAATCCTCAATGGAAAATGCTCATCTAGTTCTCCATCAATAACTTCTTGCGAGGCTTGGATGATTAATTTACCAACCTTAGAGTCGATTTGGTTCAATGAAACGTTAGTCTTGGCTGCGGCT
>JAKMFF010000235.1 GCA_022425585.1 Candidatus Poseidoniaceae archaeon | reverse complement strand
AACAATGCTCGCTTACTTTAGACTTCGAGATGAAGGAATGGAAGACAATATGACCATCAACGGCGAGCCAGTTACGGATGGACATCTGATGTCAAAGATGTTACCAGCATTCGGTCTAATTGTTGGTTCAGTTCTCGCAATTAACGGGATAATGTTCTGATAGTAATCCTATTGAATAGCAGCAGTTAGGCTCTGTCATGCACGGTAGGGCAATATTGCTGACTTTACTCATGGTGACGATGTCTTTGTCGGGTTGTTTTGGTGAGGATGAAATCATCGAAGAGCCAGAAGTAATTATCGAGGAAAGTCCCCGAGTATTTGTTACCGACAAAACGGGTAATTCAGTTGATATTAAACCGATAGAGATGACTTTTCAATTCAGTGATGTTGGCGAAACAGGTAAAGAACCAAGCATTGGTGTGACCTCAAGCGGCTGTATCTTTTTCATTGCTATGGAGAAAGTCATGCGCTCATGTGACGGTGGTGAAACTTGGGAAGAAACTCAAGACCCAGTTCAGTGTTCACCGACAACTAGCGACCCTTATGGCTGGGTAGACACAATTACTGATCGTGTGTTCAATGTTCAGATGATTGGGCTAGAAACCTCCTGGATTTGTTGGAGTGATGATGACGGCCAGACGTGGCTAGGTAATCCTCACGATTCAGGAACTACCCCAATTAACGACCACATCAAGTTGGCTACCGGTCCATGGACAACCGCTGGTTACGGCGCTCTTGGCCAAATAACCGGTAGTACAATCTATGAAACAGCAGTATACTATTGCTACAATAAAATAGCAGGAATCTTTTGCTTTACCAGTTTTGACGGTGGTGCAACTTTCGAAGCAGGTGGACAAATTATTGGCCTAGCAACCACTAATGGTGGTTTGCATGGAGCAATTTCTACTGCGCCAGATGGGACCGTCTATGTGACACCTCGAGTTGAGACGCCATCAGTAATCGTATCGAAAGACAATGGTTTTACTTGGTTTGAACGCACCATGGGCGAGGATGTCGGCACACCTTATCCGCGCAAGAACTCAGAGATATCTACCGACACCGAATCAAATGCTTACCATATTTGGACTGGCGGTGACGAGGGAGTTTACATGTCTAGGTCTACCGATTCAGGCGAGACTTGGGAACAAGAGAGCATTCGCATTTCACCAGCAGGAGTCATCTCGACAGTATTTCCACAAACCGATGCTGGTGACCCTGGCAGGATTGCGGTGACTTATCTTGGTAGTGAGAATACCGAGATGCTCAATGAGTCAAATATCGATGGCAGTCCATGGGACGGTAACGCTCACTATGCGCCAAATAATGCAACCTATCACCTATACATCACCTACAGCCTTAATGCCCTAGATGACGATCCAATTTTCCATACTTACCGCGTAACTGATGACCCCGTTCAAGTAGGTTCAATCTGTTTGAACTCAGGTGATTGCCGTGACATTGGCGGCTCAAATCGTAATCTTCTGGACTTCAACGATTTACACATCGACAGTGAAGGACGTGTCTATGTGGCTTTTGCCGATGGCTGTACTGGCAATTGTGCGACCAACAACAATTCTAGCGCCGAGGATTCACGAGACGGACTGGGCTCAATGTACTATCTTGCGGGTGGCCCTAGTTTACTGGTTGAATATGGTGACTTATCACCGCTAATTGCTGCAGATTCAGACATGTAATATCAGGATGATTAATCATCCAATATTAGCTATAGACAGTTATGAAAAATTGTAGTGTTAAGCAGCCTGTGCGGTTGTATTGATGTCTAAGCGCATTGATTGTACAAGTAGTTTAAACTCAATTCTGGCCTTGGCAATTCTTATTTTACATTGCTTAATTCTAATCTTATGAGCCTCTTTTACCGCTTTCCAACTGGTTTTAGTCTGTGATTTTTTACCAACCTTAGCCATTCGATACTCTTTTCTTCGCTCAAGTAGATCCGTAAATCCTTTGCGCAATTGAGTCACACATTCAGAAAATTTTTCTTGGAATTGATTATCAATCACGTTACCATCTGCTTTTCTCTCAAAGGTTCTCTTCATTCTTCGTGCTTCAATTGATTTAGCAGGTATTTTGTGTAAATTGCTAGTTAGCCCAACCCATGAGGCTGATTTAATCAGCCACTTGGAAGGGTCCCAATGGTACCATTTGTGACCGTTACGATAGTCAGCTTGGAAGGTGTGATGGAAGTTGTGATAGCCTTCTCCAAAGGTAAAGAATGATAATAACGGAGAGTCTTTCGAGGTATTTTCAGTTGAATATGGTTGACTGCCCCAAGTGTGTGCAGCTGAATTTATCAAGAAAGTTGCATGATGAACTACTACGACTCTTAGAAATCCACCATATACCATGCCGCCTAAAAATCCATGAATATTACCAAGCCAAGCAAAGCCCACTAGTCCAGGCAGTACAATGCCAACCAAAAATCCAATTTTGAATATGTGACGGTCTTGCCATGCGAGGATTTTATCTGTTTGCAAGTCTTTGACACTTTCAACAATTTCCTCTCCCTCATCGACCATAACCCATCCGATATGGGCCCAGAAAAATCCTCTAGTGACTGAATATGGGTCCTCCTCTTCATCAGTCTTGAGGTGATGTCGGCGATGGTCACTACACCATTTTATCGCTGAGTTTTGAAATGCTGCGGCGCCAAATAGAGCGTAAAATAGTCTAAGTGGCCACGCACCTTTGTGAGTGCGATGACTAAACAAGCGGTGATAACCTGCAGTTATTGATAATCCAGAGGCGAGATAAAAGAATACAAATATAACTGGTTCAAACCAACTTATACCGTAATTAACCGAATAGAAAATTAAGGATGTTAAGGCAAGAATCGGCATACCAACAAGGAACGCAGTGTTGACAATATTGATGTTTGAAGGGTATGCAATATGTTCCGACATATCATTTGGTCACTTCCATAGTGTTTGAGGTTATGTACCAAATATTGTAACATTAGTGTGATTTGCAACACTTGGTAACACTGCCGTAACTAGAGGACAGGTAATCGGTTATTTCATTAATCGAATCGTTAGTTAGGCAACATGAACAGTGGTTTGAGGGTTAAAACTTCAATGCCACAAGTCGTAATTTTGGCTGGAGGATTGGGTACCAGACTTGGTAAGTTGACCAAATCTACACCAAAATCACTGATTAATGTCGACAATCAACCAATAATTACTCACATTCTAGACTGGATTGCCAGTCAGGGTTGTGATAGAGCATTACTATTGACGGGGCATCTTGGAATCATGTTTGACGATTACCAACATGATGGGGTCGAATTAACAGTGATAAAAGAGGCAAGTCCACTAGGTACCGGTGGCGCATTATGGAATGCAGTAGACAATTTAGAAGATGAATTCATTTTACTTTGGGGAGACGATTTTCATCCTATTGATTACCATAACTTACTGCAAACCCATCAAAATGGTCAAAACTTACTCACCATGACGGTAACTCAATCACATGAGACTATGAATTTGCAACATGAAGACGGCTTTGTGGTACAGTACGATAAAAGCCAATCAGCAGATTTTTTCAACGGTTATGAGGCAGGCACTAGTGTAGTAAGTAAACGGTTAGTATTGCTATTTGGCCGAGATCAGCAATGGAGCTGGGAGAACACGGTTTATCCAGCACTTGCAGGTAAAATAAAAGCACATTATGATGATACTAAATTCTGGGACATGGGCACGCCTGAGCGCCTTGATAAATTATCACAATTCTTCAAGCAACGGCGCGCTTGAACTTACCACTGGCAAGTAATTTGGTAGTACCTCCTCATTTTCAACAAGCACTAGGATCATGCCACCAAATCCGCCGCCCATCATCCTAGCACCTAGTACCCCATCGGTTTGTTGCAGATTCTCAACTAAGCGGTCTACTTCTGGTATACTTACCCCTAATTTTTTCAGAGAATTATGTGATTGATTGAGTAGTTTGCCAAGGGTCTCTGGTTTGGCTCCTATGGCTTGTTTTACCCGACGGTTTTCGGTAACAACGTGCTGCATGAGGAAATTATTATTTGAATTATAATTCATCTCTGATAATTTTCTGTCAATATTTGAGTCGACTAATTTAAACACCCAGTTATTTGGTAAATCAATGTAC
>JAKMFF010000343.1 GCA_022425585.1 Candidatus Poseidoniaceae archaeon | reverse complement strand
GTTTGGCAGATATTGATTTGTCATATTTGTTAGCACGCTTCATTTGTTGTAGTGCGCCCATAGTGGATTGAATCTTCTTTTCAACCGTATTAATTCGGTCAGCAAGTGATGCTTCAGTAGCGATTTTTTGCTTGATAAATTGCGAATAATTACCCTTCCATGGCCAAGCCCTTAGGTTATCCACTTCGATAATTCTAGTACATACCTGGTCAAGGAAATAACGGTCGTGAGAGACGATTAGTTGAGCGCCTTGGAAATCTTTGAGGAAAGCCTCCAGCCACTCTGTAGTTTGAATGTCAAGGTGGTTGGTTGGCTCGTCGAGAAACATTACGTCCACACCAGCAAGCCCAACAAGTTGTCTTGCCAGAGCAAGTTTGGCTTTTTCTCCCCCTGACATTGAACTAACAGTCATGTCCATTGGGTGTTTGTCAAGCCCGAGTTCTTCGAGAATACCCTTGGCAATACCGGCAACGTTGCCTCCGCCACTGCTGGCTAGCATTTGTTGTAATTCGCTGTAACGTTCGATAATTGGTTCCCAATCTCCATCATAAAATGCTGGGTCGATCATTTGTGCCTCAATAGCAGCAATTTCTTCCTCGAGTTCTTGGAATTGTCGACCTTTACGGCCTAATTCCTCTTCAATAGTGGAATTTGAATCAATATCTCGTATCTGAGTTAGGTAAGCAAGCCTGATTCCAGGGGCAAAGTCAATATCACCAACATCTTGTTTCTGCTCACTTATGGTGTTGAGTAGAGTGGTTTTACCTGCTCCATTATGGCCCACGATACCAATTCTGTCCCCGTCATTGACAATCATGTTAATGTCTTTGAGCACATCAACTGGACCGAAACTTCGGTCAACGCCTTCGACAGTTATCAGCTCGCGAACCATGTTATCACCAAGCCTATCGGCCGATAACTGATTGATAAACAAAGTCCTCAAAAGGCTTAGTCAAATGAAGTAAACGCCCTAAGTATTCTTTGCCGACGGGCCCTTTCTGCTCTGCGCTTGGATTCTAGTTCACGACGGGCAGCAATTTGTCCCTTCATCATACCAGGGCAGCCAAATAGACACACTGCCATTCCAAGTGCCCCACCAATACCAATGGATGATAGAAGTGGGAGTCCAAGAATCAATGAATTTGATAGCCCAAGTATTGTTCCCACAATCACGCCAATTCCTAGTGGCTTTTGCAGGGTGCGAGTAAATAGAGACGGTGAAGAATTATGCTGCGCTAACTCTGTATCATGAGCGGAAATTGGTTCTTCACCGTCTATAGTCATTTAACTAAAAAACTCGATGGCGGTTTATAAACTAAAGGCCGAACTGCATGAAAACAGCGATAGTTGGGACTGTCTTCCGGTAGGCGATTACCGCTTTGAGGGCGAGATTTAACCTTTGATTTTGGTAATCTCGGCTTCGTGATGGGTCAACAAATTACGTAGTTTCACCTTCATTGATGGAGTCAACATGTCGTTGTCAGTAGTCCACTCTTCATGATCAAGAATAAGGTTGGCGGCAACTTCATAGCCTTTCCAAACTGGTGATTTCATGTTCTTCTCTTTTAGTTCCGCAAGTAACCAATCCTTGGTGCTTTGTCGTCCACAAATATCTGCATTACTGCCTGAAGTATCCACTCCCGCACTACCCATGGCAGCCTTCATGGCATCCATATTAGGGTGGATGATTAGGTAAGTTCGCAACATGTCTTTGCCGTCAAGTACTGCTTGTTCAACCAGTGGTGAGAGTTTGAGGTTTTCTTCCAAAGGTGCCGGTGAGACATACTTGCCGTTCTCAAGTTTGAATTGACTCTTTACACGTCCGGTAATTGAGAGGAAACCGTCTTTATCTAATTTACCAAGATCTCCAGTTCTAAAGACACCTGGCTCGATAATGACTTCTTTGGTAGCCGCTTCGTTATTCCAGTAACCCTTCATGACGTTAGGTCCGTGAACAATAATTTCGCCTTCATCTGGTCGGTCAGGGTCGTCCCATGCATCAGTATCAATAGTGACCTTGACGCCGTTGGCGACTTGGCCAACACAGCGTAGCCTTGACTTTCCTGGACCAGACCAGCCGTTAGCGGCAACAAGAGGAGCGGTTTCAGTTAGACCATATCCTTCATAGCAACTAAATCCAACTTGTTGGATAAATGCTGCTACATCAGGAGATAGTGCTGCTGCACCTGACATACAGAATCTGATGTTACCACCAAATCTCGCTCTAACCTTAGACCAGACTAACTTGTCATACAGTTTGTCAAAGAAGCCACTTGCAGGTACTGCGTCACACTCTACGCCAGCTTTAGCGATTCTTCGAGATGCATGTTTCTTGGCCTTACCGATAAGTATCTTCTTGACTCCAGTAGCCGCCTCAAATTGGCTGTTAACACGGTCATAGAATTTATTCCATACTCTTGGAACTGCAAGTAGTACTGCTGGTTTAATTTCAATACATTCATCAGCAATCTTGGTCAAATCTGAAATCAGGTTAATGTGAACTCCACATCTAATCATCCAGTGCAAGTCAAAGGTACTACCAAATGAGTGAGCCCAAGGCAGGAATGCAGCGTTTTTGTCACCGACATAAATCTTGAATGCGGATTGAACACAAAGAATGTTGGACAAAGTATTCCAATTTGTTAGCATAACTCCTTTTGGATTGCCGGTAGTTCCTGATGTGTAGATAAGTGTGTTGAGCGCAAATGGATCATCAGCGATTTCAAAGGTGTTTTCGCTAGCTCGCCCAGCAGCCACAAATTCGCTCCATGCGTGAACTTCAACACCTTCTGGGGGTAGTTTGTTGGCTGATTCATCACCAAGTAGGAGGATACCGCAGTCAGGCCACGATGCTGCATCACTTGGAAGGTTATCGACCAACTTGTCTAGTACTCCAGTATTAGCAACTGCTAGTAGAGAGGGAGTTGAATCATTGAGGATGTATGCCCACTCAGAACCATGTTGGTGGGTATACATAGCAGTATATGCTGCACCAATTGCGTTAGCACCATATGACAGTGCAGCCCATTCAACAGAGTTATCTAGAATTAGCGCAACTCTATCACCAGTATTGACTCCAAGATCGTTAAGACGCTTAGCCACAGATGTTGCTAATTCGCCAAATGTATTGTAGTCCAAATGTTGTCTAGGCATGCCTGGTTCTGGTATGTATCCAAAACAAGGT
>JAKMFF010000323.1 GCA_022425585.1 Candidatus Poseidoniaceae archaeon | reverse complement strand
GAACTAAGAGAGTCCACTGCTTCACCGGTAGTATTGCAATGGTTGACAAACCTGCAAATGGCCCGGCTTGGCTTCCTGACAAGATCAAGAAGGCAAACGTCAAGAAGATCGGAATCGAGCACCTTTGAGTTGCTTAACCGAGTCATTTGACCAATTATGAACTAATATATTCCGCGGAATATAACTGCCTCTCTGAGGGTTTAGGCCCTCGGGGAGGCTTTTTTTAATTTGATAAAAACTGCATAAGTTGCCTAATCTACTGAAGTTCGAATAGGTTTTAGCCATCCACCCACCCATAACGCAATTACAATCATTAAAACTTGACCTACTAACCTTAGCACATGCCAGATAGTGGCAAATGTCCTACCTTCTAATGGTACATCATTAATCCACATATTGAGATTGGCTGTATAAATAGCCACTAAAAATAACGCCATTAGCATCCCTGAATACTTTCTCGTTCTAGGAATAATTAATCCCAATCCTAAGCCGATTTCCATGCCACCGGTAAGTAGAACCCAAAATGTTGGATCACCAAGAATATCTGGCACTATTGGTTCAAACCATTTAGGGTCTTGAAAATGAGCAATTCCCACATTAATGAAAAAAAGCCCTAAAACTGCTGAGAGGAAATTTTGTAACAAAGCAGTCTTATTCATCCGTTATCGCCTTCAATAACGAACTTTTTGTCTTGTTAGCGTACGCCAAATTCGTTGAAGAGGATCATAATAACGGTCGACTACTCTTTCCTTTAGCTGAATAATTGCGTCGTCCGTAATTTGAATTCCAGCAGGACAAACCTCTGTACAACACCGAGTGATATTACAATACTCAACGCCGAATTCCTTCTTTATCTCTGGAATTCGGTCTTCAAGGTCTAATGGATGCATTTCATATTGAGCGAGTCTGACTAGATTTCTTGGACCAGCAAACTCGTCAAATAATGAGTGATCCCTAAGTACGTGACAAGTGTTGACGCACAGAAAACACTCAATGCATTCTCTAAATTGTTGCACTCTATCAGCTTCATTTTGATTAAATTCCCAATTCATTTCATCTGGACCGTTGATCGGCTTTATTTTTTGCGCCACTTCGTAGTTCCATGATACATCCGTAACTAAATCTTTGATGTGCGGGAATGCCTTCATTGGTCTAATTTCAATTGGCTTACCCTCTTCAGTCTCGTCTACAACATCACTCATTCGAGTCATGCACATCAAACGTGGACGTCCATTGATTTCAGCTGAGCATGAACCACATTTCCCTGCTTTACAGTTCCACCTTACCGCAAGGTCTGGTTCTTGTTCATACTGAATTCTATGAACGCAATCTAAAACGACCATGCCTTCATCTAATTCAATTTCATAATCAGCTAATTCTGCAGCCTCGCCTTCGCCTCTTGTGATAGTGAATTTCTGAGTCTTTCCCTTCAAAGACATCAATTTTCACCTCCAGCTTCTGCTGCTCTTTCGGCAATCATGGCTTTTACTTCCTTAATTGCAGCTTTGAGATCGTCACGCATCTCTGCCTTCGCCTCTTGACGAATTTTAATTTCCCCATCTTCCATGTAAACAATATTCAGCGTTTCGCCCCAGTAATCATCATCCGGGACAGGGAAGTCATCTCTTGTATGGCCGCCCCTACTTTCTTCACGAGTCAATGCTGCAAGAGTTGCTACGTATGAAACATCAACCATGTTTTTCAAATCTAATGCTTGATGCCACCCCGAGTTATATTTTCTTGAGGAACCTGGATAAGCAGATTTTCTTCTAGTATCGAAGTTCTTCAAATCCTCAATGGCTTCATCAAGCTCTTTCTTTGTCCTAATTATGCCAACCTTTGCTTGCATCATGTCACGTAATTCATCATAGATTAGACCAGGGTTTTCTCCACCTTCATTATTGAATGGTTCGAGCATATCTATGATTGCTGTATTTACTTGAGAGTCGTCAATAACTGGTTGAGCAAGATCCTTCGCACGCTTTGCGGCAAATTCGCCAGCCCGCTTACCAAATACAATCAAATCAGACAAAGAGTTGCCTCCAAGCCTGTTAGCCCCGTGTAATCCGGATGCTACTTCACCACAAGCATATAGTCCTGAAATTGTTGTTTCTTGACTTTCGGCGTTGACGATTACTCCGCCCATGACATAGTGTGCAGTCGGCCCAACTTCCATTGGTTGCTTTGAAATATCGACGCCAGCTAATTCCTTGAATTGGTGGTGCATTGAAGGTAATTTCTTGAGAATTGCTTCTTCACCTCGATGTGAAATATCAAGGAAAGCACCACCGTGGGGCGAGCCTCTACCTGCTTTTACTTCTGAGTTGATTGCCTTGGCAACTACGTCGCGTGTGAGAAGTTCCGGAGGTCTTCTGACCGTGGCTAATTTTCCTGAAACGACTTCTTCTACCCACTGATCAGACTCTTCTATGGTCGCTGCGTGATCTCCAGCAAACATTTCTGGGACATAACCAAACATGAATCTCTCGCCTTCAGAATTTGTTAACCTACCACCTTCGCCTCTAACTCCTTCAGTGACCAGAATGCCTCTGACAGAAGGTGGCCAAACCATTCCAGTTGGATGGAATTGGACAAACTCCATATCTCTTAATTCAGCACCTGCCCACAGTGCTAATGCATGACCGTCTCCAGTG
>JAKMFF010000320.1 GCA_022425585.1 Candidatus Poseidoniaceae archaeon | reverse complement strand
CAGTTCAATGGAGTTGAAACGGCATTATTCGTAGTCTGGTTAACCGTAATTTTTTGGCCGCTATATTATTCATTTCGCCACAAGACTTCCTTTGCTTTGTCAATGACAGTCGGGCTGTTGCTAGGCTACCTTGTCCAAGTCATATGGTCATTATTTTACAATTTCGGCTTTGTTGATCTCTGGCTATGGGAGGATCTGTGGATGAGGCCAACAGAGGCTAAGGAACCGTCAGGCTGGATTACTTTCATCTCGGCTGGATTTTTGCACAGTCAATTCGATGCAACTCACGTGCTTGGCAATATTATGGTGATTGCTCTTGTCGGAATTCCACTTGAACAACGGTTAGGTCGAAATAGATTCTTTGCAATTTATTTTATTGGTTTAATTGGTGGTTCCATCGCTTGGTTTTTATTTAATATTGAATCATCAAGGCCTGCTCTTGGTGCATCTGGTGCGGCATTCGGCTTATTCGGGGCATATCTGGCAGGTTGGCCAAAAGATGAGATTCCATTTCCACTTATTCTAATACGCAAGTGGCCGGTGTTTTATTTGGCATTAATCTACTTCGGACTTGAAGTATTCAGGTCTTTCTCAACATATGGCCTTGAAAGACCGAGTGATGTTGGCCACATGGCTCACTTGGGTGGATTCATTTTAGCCTATGTCACCTTGCCTTTGGTTGCCAAAGGAGGGCCTGTTCCACTGGGTGTCGAAGATGGAGGGCCGTCTTCCTCAAGTGAGGTAATCAATAGGCTACGTAGCATAAAAAAGCAAATGAAAGATTTGAAATCTGCACAAGACCCTTGGACAGCACAAGATTATGAATTGCCCAAAAATCTACGTGATTCAGTAAAAAGTCTCATGGATTCAAGCGATGAGCCTGAAACCCGGCAAGCCTGGATGGAACACATTGCAGACCTAGCCAATTGTCCACAGTGCTCTAGTCCGCTAGGAGTAATTGAACGTTCAGATGGCCCTCAAATCCAATGTTCAAGCCATCCTGAACACTTTAATTGGCCTTGAGGGGATACAAAATAAGAAAAATTTTACCATGGTAAAAATCCGCTGCAAAATCGTAAGACATGGGTGTCAAAGTTAGTTATTGTAGGGTCGAGAAATGGATACTATCAAAACATGGCAAAGAATCGGTGGAATGGGGAAGGGTGAGTCAGCGATGAAATCAACAGTTGGAATACGCCGTTCAGCGCTTTTTATCGCCCTCATTTTCCTAATCGCAGATGTCTCTGCAGCAACCTCTTACAATATCGGTAATGATGATGCTAATGGCTCAAACGAATCCACGCAAATGTATAGCGAACCAATCCTAATCGACGGCCTACCGCCACTAATGTGTGATGAGGAATTATGCGACCGCCCGTTAAGGGTCGATTTGAGAGATGACCAACCAGCATCTGAAAAAGCGGGTTGGTGGTTAGGTTATGGGCCAGATTTAGATTGGAATGGTATGGATGATCGCTTGCAGCGAGTAATTTCAGGTTACGATTCTATCTCTCCAACAGCCATCATTGGCGAGGATGGCAAAAAGACTGTAGCCATTATCGTAGATTATGCATGGCATCCAACCGATTTGGAAGTAAACCAATTGAAGAACGTGCTGAATTTACACAATTGGATAGGTGTAGAGAACGGTGCTTGGCTAGATCTTCCTGAGAGTATTGATGCCATTGTAGTGGACAAAGTCCCAGTTAGTGCGTTAATGGACATCTATCACCTGACCGGAGTAGTAGTTATTGAAATGCAAAATGTGATGGTCCCAACTAATGATGTGGCTGGACAAGCAACCAGAGCTATGCCTTCAGATGTCTATACTGAATCTGCTTATGAGAGAGGGTATAGTGGTGAAGGAGTAGTTATTGCTGTACTTGATACAGGGGTAGATAACGAACACCGTTCGCTAAACGATTTCGATGATAATAATGATGCACCAGACACTGATGCTCTGTCATATGATGACCACAAGTGGGTGGCAGGATATGATGCAACTTCGGCAGCAGCCAATCCGGATGGCTCACAAGACCCAGATGATGGTCAAGGACATGGTACTCACGTAGCAGGTTCTGCGTTAGGTACAGGAGATTCATCGCGCGTACATCGCGGGACTGCGCCTGGAGCTTACCTCGTAGATATCAAAGTACTAACCGACACGGGTGGGACAAATTCACAATATTCTGTCAGCGGTATTCAGTGGATGATTAACAATGCTGATACTGACTGGGGACATAATTCCTCTAGTCGCGGTATACAGATTGGCTCGATGTCCTTTGGCTCAGTTTCCTCTCCTCTTAATCCGGGAGATGAAGGGGACAACGGTACGGGTGCAGAAGCTAGGCTAATCAACAATGCAACTGAAACCGCAGATATCATTTGTGTAATTGCCATGGGTAATGATGGATCAAAAAGGGTTCCATCTCCCGCTAGTGCAGATCTCGGATTTGCAGTAGCATCTGCCTCAGACTTTGGCAACGTTAACAGAACCAATGACGGAATTTCCAGTTTCTCAAATTTCGGACCACGTCTAGATGATGGTGATGATAATGAATGGGATGAATTGAAGCCGGATATAGCTGCTTACGGCTCAAATATTATGTCTGCAACTGCTGCTACGGGAACTTCATTACCAGGTGCTCCAAGGCCCGAGGCCGATTCTAGCTACGATGAAAAAGACGGCACTAGTATGGCAACACCAATCGCTTCAGGAATAGTTGCGTTAGTGCGGGAAGCAGCACCATCGCTTGACGCCTTTGAGGTAATGGATGTGATTCGTAACTCTTCAGAAACCAGGGAAAAGGCAGCCAATACAGTATCAGATAGGTGGCATGAAAAATGGGGCTTTGGGTTAATTGATGCATCCTGCGCAATTGATTTGGCACTCGACCAACCTTGTACTCCACTGGAAGATACCGGTATTGTCAATCCGCCGCCGAGTGGTAATGGTAGTGGTGATTATGTCGATATTTCTCAACCTTCTAACGATACATGGTGGCTTGAAGGTAACAGGGTCACGATTTCCGGTTCCACGAATTTCCCATCCTCACAACAATTTGACCAAATACAAGTTCGAATCGTTCAATTCTTAGAATCTGGAACAGAACGTGAATTGAAGCCGTGGACTATTGCTGGAGGGGATGTTGCTAATTGGAATTTGAATGTTAACGTGCTTGAAGACTGGGTGCAAAGTGATGAAGAGTACGTCATAGTTAGTGCTAGGGCTTATGATACAGTAAGCGAGGCAGAATCAAATATTGATTTTAGAGTTATCAACCTTGCTAGAATGAAAGTTACTTTAGCAAGCCCTGCAGTTGGTGAATCAATCAGCGGCCTAGTCGATTTCTCAGGATCTGTTGACGGGGTTCAACATGACTACATTGAATTCAAGGTTGACAATGGTCAATGGGAGTTTGGTACAGACCTGCCTGAATTGGAAGTAGGTAGTCAAGACTGGTCATTCAGTTGGGACTCAACAACTGTTTCAGATGGCTCTACGAGGATTAGCTTTAGAATGGTCAATGAATCTGGGGTAAAAACAGATGACGTTAGGAGAACTTTTGACGTTGATAACATGCCTGCAGCCCCAGATTTTGCTTTTGCCGGCGTTGTTGAAATTCAAGATGAAGTTGGCTTACCAGTATTATCTGCCGTTGCAGGGTCAATTTTAACCGTTAAGTTCACCATCGAAAATGTCGGAGACTTAGATGCTGATGATGTTTACATCAAGTTGATTGCTCCGGGTGATAATTCTGATATTTATCCGTCTGATGTCACCTTGTCAAACCTTGACGATGGTGACTCTGCACAAGTCACTCTATACTGGTGGGCTACCGAAGTTGGCACTCATACGGTGACCATTTCTATCGACCCATCAAACAATTATAATGATCCCAATCCTGAAGATAATTCATATTCTTTTTCCTTTGAAGTAGAAGAAAGGCCGGAAGAACCGACACTCCGCTTTATGCAGGGAGCTTATCAAACAACCCCATTGATTCCTACACCCGGTGATCAGTATACTCTTAGAGTGAGAGTTGACAATCTTGGGCAAAATGATGCCACAGGGCTTACTCTTACATTGTATACAAAGGCTGGACTTAAGATTGGACAAGATGAAATTTTAGTAATACCTGGTTCCGATTCAAGTTCCGGCTATGGTGAAGCTTCTTTCATCATCCCTGAAAATTTATCTGTTTACGGAGGTACTGAATTTAGAGTGACAATGTCAGGCGATGGTGTTGATTCTGAATATTCAGAATTACGGTTCACCGTGGTAGTAAATAATGTGGCAATTGATTCACAGGTTAGACTAAATTTACTTTCAGGCGAATCTGTAATTGACTTCGTAGGAATGGAGGAAGGCGGTTTGTTATTCACTACTGTAGACGGGGAACTGCACGTTAGAACCGTTACCGAATCTTCTTCAGGTGCATGGGCTACTCTTGCCGATGTCAAACTGGCTGATTCATGGGCCGGAGAATTAACTGCAATCTTACGAGATGACGGCCTCGTTCACGCAGCCTGGACTGAAAACATCCTCAGCGACCAAGGCTACTTTTTGTCACATGTTGCAATGACGTCGATAACCAATGCAGGTGAAACCACAGAAAAACAAACTCACATGCCAGCCTTGAAACTATCAGAGGGGCGGTACTGGGGACTTGATATGGCTAAAAGGGGCGATAGAGTAGTGCTTGCCGGATACTATCGAGATATCGCAACGGGTGGTTCTTACAATGATATAACCTCAATATTTGTCTTAATGTCAGATACCGCTCATATCGAAAGTTCATGGAGTTCGAGTAACATATTATCCAATATCGACATCAAACCATCCCAAGGCGACAAATTAGCAATTGGCCTTGGAGAGCAAAACATGCACATTCTTTACCAAGAGATGAGAGATGACGTAACTGGAATTGATCGTGTTGGTTTGATGTATGCTCACGGACAAGAATGGAATCCTTCCTGGACATTCCAATACTCAGTAGGAGATTATGCCTCTAATGCCCAATTAGAAGTTTATCAAGAAAATGATAGGGATGTCTTGGCGGCAACATGGGTCGAAGGATTTGGCGGAGAATCAAAGATTGCTTATGTCGTTACTGATAATTCATGGTCTGCTGAAGCACCAGATTATATTATAGCTAGTGGAATTACCAATATGGTTATGAGTTCAAATGGTGAAGAAGTTTCGATAG
>JAKMFF010000311.1 GCA_022425585.1 Candidatus Poseidoniaceae archaeon | reverse complement strand
GTTCTAACCCAGTACCCGAGATTATAGTTCGAATGGAGTAATTGAAGTTCGTCTCCAAGGCCAATTAGTCCAATAAACTCTCGAGACGAATCATCGATTATTGACCAAAAATGAATTTGGTCAGAATTTGATTGGGCTTCAACATCGTTTAACATATCTCTAATTTGTTGTCTAGTTTCTTTGTCCTTGTCAAGCCATGGCAGGGCAGAATACGCCGAATCAGGGTCTTCTTTAATGGCATTAAGAATTGGCGTAAGAGCGCTACGATTTACCGGCACGAGGACAGTATTGCCCTCAACAGAAAGTTCCGGAGTTTGTGTCATCATTATTCCTCACGATAAATGAGTCATGGCTTTCGCAACATTCGAGTCATTTGGATAAGTTATTTGCGCCATCTTGAGCATCCATTGAAGGTGTTCTTCTCTGCCCAAATAGCGCATTATAGTGCCAATGTGGGCTAACATGTCGAGATTGCCTTCCAAGTGTGGGCCTAGATTGTCTAATTGTTGTGCTGTTTGAGTAAGTTTACCGGTTTTTATCAGTTCCAACATCTCGACTACCTCGCGGTAAACTTGGCGTTCGTCCCAAGCCTCCTTGGCTGGCCAAGGCCAAATTCTCCCATTGTGTTGAGGTTTGGGGGCTTCAATTGGTGCTGTGATATTTTGGCTTGCAGGAGAATTTGTAACTGGAATGTCAGGGACTTCTGGGGTCGTAACCGCATTTTTTGTAACGGGATTGCCATGTGGAATTTCCGGCACATCCGGAGTAATATCTACCGAATCGGGAATGTCGGGGACTTCTGGGGTGATTTCTGCTGCCTGGGTTGGTTGTTCAACATTAGGAATTTCTGGCACATCAGGTGTTGTTGAGATTTCTGCATTGACCGCAGCCAAGAGCGGCAGGTCGGGTGTGGTGATTTCTTCGGCAATGATTTGTGGCTGCATATTTTCAGTAGATGGCCCCACTGAACCTGAAAGGTCTTCATTATTATCGGAATCTACAGTGAATAGTGAACCTTGCCCAGTGTGTACCGGCTCGGCCACTTCATCAAGTGGATTGCCAACTGGGACGACAAAATCTATTTGTTTTGAGGGTGCATCATCTTTAGACAATTCAACTTCTTGTGGTGTTTCGTAATCTTGGACCTCAGAAAGTGTCGGCCCCGAACTGGAAATGAAATCAAATCCGGCATCTTGACTACTATCATCTACTTCAAATTGGTCAATTTCAACTGTTACATCATCGAGCGATAAGACTGCTTCAACAGCGAAGTCTTCTTCGCCTTCATCATCTGTATCTTGATCTAGTAGAGTCGACATGATATCAGACTCTGTCGCTGAGGGAGTTGCCATAGGTTGGTCCCTCGCAGAGCGGTCAAGATTGTAATAACATAACTTGCATTCTTTGGCTTCAAGCGGGTTTGGGGTATTGCAATATGGACAAATGTTTTGTTCGTCAGAAGTATCCTTCTTACGCCACCCAAACAAGTTACCCACCAAGATAACGGCCAGTGATAGAGTGTTTAAGTGATAGGGTTTCACGGTCATAATATAATTCATTTGAATCAATACTATCATTTGGTGAAGGGAACTGGTAGGTTCATGGCAAAGAAGGGTTCAGTCCGCAGGATGGACAGTTCACTGTCTAACGCCAATTTGGGTGCTGTCGACTTATCCGATGAAATGCCTCACCAATGGAAACGTGGTCAAGAGCATTTTGACCGCTTTACCAAGTTAATCCGTATCGAATTAGATGATGAAACTTCGATGGTTGAAGAACGCTGGAAAAAATGGAGTAAGCAACAGTTGGTTTCTGCCGGACTAGCTTTGTTTGAATTATCGGCTCGAACCCAAGGAAGATTTTTCGGAGAGCCAATCATTGTGTTTGAAGAATCAGGCCGAAACAGGTTGCCTCAGCATCGGTTTTCCCATGGCGATATCGTATTGATTTCTCGCACCCGACCGTGGGGCGAGAAAGTGTATGAGGGAATTGTTTTAGATCGAGGACCAACTAGAGTAAGAGTCGTAGTAAAAGACAAGCCAAAAGACATCAAAAAAGGCCGCTGGAGGTTAGACAAAGGTGCCAACAGAATTGCTCATGACCGCATGCATGAAACACTTATTGCCTTCCATTCCACGGAATCTACCGGAGGAACTCCACTGCGAGATCTAATTCTGGGCTCCCTTCACGACCCAGTAAGTTCGGCGCAAAGACCTCCAGAAATTAGTGGCAGAAGTAAGAAAACTAATCTTGGGAAGTTATCTTCACTCAATGAATCACAACAATTAGCCGTAGAACAATCCATCAATTCGCGATTATCTCTAATTCAAGGACCGCCTGGAACCGGCAAGACATTTACCGCTATTCATCTGCTCAAGCGGCTTGCAGACATGGGGAAAGGCCCAATTTTAGCAAGCGCTGAATCAAATGTCGCGGTTGATAATTTACTCGAGGGTTTGATCGAAAACGGCGTCAATGCGATTAGAATTGGTAAGCCTGTCAAGGTAAGGGAAACACTACGAGATAGTACATTAGACGCATTGATGGATCAGCATCACCTGAGGGATGAAATTGAATATATCCGTGAGCAAAATGATGAACTGCGGAAGAGTTTGAATTCACTTAAAGGCAAGGAAAAGGGGATGACTCATCGGGATATCAAAAATAATTTCAAAGATATACGTCGGTTAGAAGATGAGATTGTTTCTTCATTATTAGACAGTGCTGAAGTGATATGTGCCACTACAATTGGCGCTGGACACCGTATCCTTGGTGACCGTAAATTCCCAATTGTGTTAATCGATGAAGCGACACAAGCCAGTGAACCAAGCGCCTTGGTACCTATTACTAGAGGATGTAGACAACTAATTTTGGTTGGAGATCACAAACAACTACCACCCACCGTGATAAGTGAAAAAGCCGAAAGTGGCGGTTTGAACCAATCATTATTTGAGCGACTAAACAAATGTGGCATCCCGGCTCATATGCTGACAACTCAATACCGAATGCACCCCGTCATAAGGGAATTTCCCAGCGCGAGATTTTACGACAATAAGCTAGATGATGGTTGCCAGCCTTCAGACAGACCGACTCCGGCAGGGTTATTGTGGCCTGATTGGGATAATCCGTTAGCGTTTATTCCGGTTGATGGGGTTGAACAGCAAGATGAAGAAGGCAGTAGTAGGTCTAATTATGCAGAGGCTGCTAAGGTTTTAGCCATCGTCCAAGGCTTGCTTGAACCTGGAGATTTGACGACCAGAGATATTGGCGTCATCACTCCCTACAACGGCCAAGTAAGAGTTTTAGCAGATTTATTTGAACAAGCAGGTGGCAGAAATCAGGGAGATAGGTATGAGGGCTTGGAGATCAAAAGCGTTGATGGTTACCAGGGGCGCGAAAAAGAAGTAATTGTGTTTTCTACAGTAAGAGCTAACGACACTGGAGAGGTTGGATTCCTAAGTGATAGAAGAAGGTTAAATGTCGCATTATCTAGAGCCAAGCGAGGTCTTGTCATAATCGGTAACCCAACTACGCTGCGCCACAATAAAACCTGGAATTCGTGGCTTGAATGGGTTGAAGAACGTAATCTATTTGCTTGGCATCTTTCCCAGGATTAATGCGTAGATTGACAAAGTAAGCCATCAAGGATAATCCATGGCCGAGAGTCCTGTAAGTCTTCACCAAGGTGGTGGCACCCTTGCCCAAGCAGTATTGGCCAGTGCACCTGAAGGTATGCTCATCGCACCTGTGTGGAAAAGAATTGCTGGCTTTATGCTAGATGTATTGTTGATATCTATCGTGTTGACATTTCTTACTGGAGGGCAATTAACGCTTAACCTGCTTAACTTTGAATTGCTCAACGGTGGTGCCCAGTACATCTTATTTTTCTCCTCCAACTGGGTTATTTTACTAACATCTCACTGGCTGTATTGGAAATATACCGGCCGAGCCTACGGCCGCTCTCTAGGCCAAAGAGCATTCAGAATTGCGATTGTCCATGATGATGGTACCGCGCTTGAAAAACATCATTGGAGTCCAAGAGCGGTGTCTAAGTTAGTCTATCTGTTACCAATAATTGGTCCTCTATGGTTTGGTATGAGAGACGCCTTCAAAGCCCGCTCCAAGGATGAGGAATATCGTACTGCTATTGACATCAAGAATCATACTGTCGCTGCTGTCGACTGGTCTTTACCGGTTGAAACACGTAATAAATTACGATGAAAACTTTCAGACATCTATTTCAAGTATTACCGATTGTGCCATTCTAGAGGAGGGTTAGCATGACCGAAGAACATTTTACCAAGGCCTCGCCGATAGAATGTCGACTAATGTCTGTTGTCTTGGAGATTGATGACGATGACGAAGATGTCATACAAGTCGCAGTAGACGTAGCAAATGAATCGGCAATTCCTGTTGGCGGCCTAGACATCTTTATCCAAACTAGTGATAACAAAAAAATAGAATCCGAGGAAGGCATTAGTTCTCTTGGACCGGGATTAACCAGAACTTTTAGTTTTGAATTCCCACTATCATCTGGCAATTGGACTTTTATGCTAAGATCACCAACTATTGTTGCCGATTTAGGACCATATGAACATGACTTCACCTATCAAGCAAAAAAAGGCCGTGTGTTCAATAATGCCATTGGCAGTGGCATGTTTACTGACGCTTTTACCTCCGAACTCGGTGAATTTGGCAGTGTGGAAGAACGTGGTGTAATCGATGCTGCTGAAATCAAACTCACCTCTTACTACGGCGAAAATGCTGAAGGCGGCTCTACTGCGATTTCAGTTGGAGATGCTGCAGAAGCACCCACTGAGGACGCAGCAAGAACCCCGCCGTGGGAAAAATCTTCAGATATATTATCTGCACCTTTGACACCAAAACCCGTTATTGAGACTCCTCCTGTTGCAAAGGAGGCTGCTCCTAGCAGCGATATCTTATCATTTTCTAAGAATCTAGCAGCGGCAGCCAAAGAGCCAGTTAAACCGAATACTGCTGCCACCCCCCCTCCGTTGCCAGTTTCCGCCCAAAGTACTACTTTGGCTGAAGAAGAAGCTAGCAATCCGCCAC